>DATLMT010000118.1:0-2207 GCA_035537135.1 Burkholderiaceae bacterium
CGCGGATTCAAGTTCGTCGGCTCGACGATCTGTTACGCCTTCATGCAGGCAGTCGGCCTGGTCAATGATCACACGACAGACTGTTTCCGGCATGCGGCCGTAATGATGAAACACAGCACACGTCGAAAGCGATAGGTGGGAGGGCAACGCGCTACGCTGCCCCCTATGCAACCGATGTCGGCACAGGGTCAAGACAATTGGGCGGCCGGAGACCTTTACGAGCCCTATGTCGGCCGTTGGAGCCGGCTTGTTTCCCAGGATTTTCTGAGGTGGCTCGAGTTGCCACCACAGCTCGACTGGCTCGATGTCGGATGCGGGACGGGCGCACTCACGCAAACCATCTTGCAGCAAATGCAACCGCGGAGCGTCACCGGGATTGATCCGTCAGCCGGGTTTATTGACTATGCAAAGGCGCATGTCAGCAATCCGAAAGTGAGGTTCGAAGTGGCTGACGCTCAGTCGCTTCCGCTGCAAGCGGGACGCTTTGATGCTGCCGTGTCAGGCCTGGTTCTCAACTTCGTTCCGAAGCCATCGCTGGCAGCGCAGGAGATGACACGTGTCGTGCGGCCGGGAGGCATCGTCGCCGCCTACGTGTGGGACTACGCCGGAAAGATGGAGATGATGCGTTTCTTCTGGGATGCCACTGTCGCGCTGGATCCGAGCGCTTCCAAGCTCGTCGAAGCAACGCGTTTCCCGATGTGTAAACCGCCTGCGCTGATCGGGTTGTTTGAAGACGCCGGACTGCAGGAAGTGCGGACGCTGATGATCGATGCGCCCACCATGTTTCGGAACTTCGACGATTATTGGAACCCCTTTCTGGGTGGCCAGGGACCTGCACCGGCCTATGCAATGTCGCTCAGCGAGGAGCACCGCAACGCCTTGCGCGAACGAATTCGCGAAACGCTTCCAATCGCCAGTGACGGCTCAATCCCGCTGATCGCGCGAGCGTGGGCGGTACGTGGACAGGTGAATTAACTGGGGGCCGCAACAACCGGAGACATCTATGAACGAAGAGAGATTCAACTTGAGCATTCGCCAGTTTCTAAAGATGGTCGGCGTTAGCTCGCAGCGTGAGATTGAGCAAGCGGTGGCGATGGCCATCGCGGATCGCACCATCTACGGCCGGGAGTCTTTTCCGGCAAGAATGACGCTCGAGATCGCCGATCTGAAGTTGAACGTCACGTTTGACGGCGAGATCAAACTAGATTGAGCGGCTCTGCGATGCAACTCGGGATGATCGGGCTCGGCCGCATGGGCGCCAACATGACACAGCGCTTGGTCAACGGTGGCCATAGGGTTATCGGCTTTGATTTCAGGCCCGAAGCACGCAAGCACGTTGAGCAGTTCGGCGCAGAGTCCGCAGCAGCGCTCGATGCGCTGGTAGCCAGGCTCGCACCCCCGCGCGCGCTGTGGCTGATGGTGCCGTCAGGCGATGCGACCGAAGCGACGGTCACCGCGCTGCTGTCCTTGCTGACTGCAGGGGACACGATCGTCGACGGCGGCAATTCGAATTACAAAAATACTCAGCTGCGTGCTCGCCGCTGCGCTGACAAGCAATTGGACTATGTGGACTGCGGCACCAGTGGCGGAATCTGGGGGCTCGCCGAGGGCTACAGCATGATGATCGGCGGCAACGATGCGGCCATCGAACGGCTGCGGCCGATCTTCGAAACGCTGGCGCCGGCACCGAATCGTGGTTGGGGCCGGGTCGGCCCCAGCGGCGCAGGCCACTTCACGAAGATGATTCACAACGGCATCGAATACGGTTTGATGCAGGCGTATGCCGAAGGCTTCTCAATGATGCAGCACAAGCCCGAGTTCGCACTCGATTTGCACCAGGTGGCAGAAATCTGGCGCAATGGAAGCGTAGTGCGCTCGTGGCTGCTCGATCTAACGGCAAACGCGTTGAAGAGCAATCCCGACCTCGATGGCATTGCACCATACGTCGCAGACTCGGGCGAGGGCCGGTGGGCGGTTGCCGAGGCAATCGATCTGAACGTGCCGGCCCCGACGATCACGCTCGCCTTGCTGGCGCGAATTGCATCACGGGACTCTGATTCATTTGCCGCAAAAATGCTGGCGGCGATGCGTCATCAGTTTGGCGGTCACGACATCAAGAAGAAATGACGAAGCGATGAGCCGCGCCGCGTGAACACGCCGGCTTGCAGCATGCGGTGGCACCCAGCGGCCGACACGGCTGAATTGCA
>DATLMT010000119.1:0-4588 GCA_035537135.1 Burkholderiaceae bacterium
CGCGTTCACCGGCGGTGCGGTTATCGATCGCGAGCCGGGCGATCGCGTGATCGCCGTCGCCGAGGATCGCGTGGTCGAAATACCCGCACCGCGCTACGACTGTGTGGGCGTGCGGGCGTGTGGCCAGAACACGTAGGCGTCCATCGCAAGCACGCCACTGTCGACGCCTGCATCGAGACGCTGAACGCGCGGCGCTCCGTCTGCTGTCGACGCGCCGAAGGCAATAAACAGCGGCATGAAATGCTCGGGAGTCGGATGCGCTCGCGCGGCGTGCGGCGCAAGCTGGCGCCAACGTACCAGGCGTTCGCGATCGCCGCGCTGTAGCGCATCGGCAATCCACTCGCGAAACTCGGCGACGTAATCATCGGCTTCGCCCTCGGCCACCGTTCGCGTTCCACGCTGGCGCACGGTCTCCATCCAGTCGCGCAGGTTGTGCGTGATGTGCCCGGAGCCGACAACCAGAACACCTTCACGCGCCAGCGGAGCCAGCGCGGCGCCGAGACGCAGGTGATGCGATGCATCGAGCGAGGGTTGAATCGACAACTGCGCCACCGGCACGTCTGCATCTGGAAACATGCGGCGCAGCGGGACCCACGCGCCGTGGTCGAGTCCGCGGCAGCCATTGGCGGTGGCCGATAGGCCGGCAGACTGCAGCAATTGAAGCGCGCGCTGGGCGACGTCGGGCGCGCCCGGCGCGGAGTAGCTGATTTTGTACAGCTCCGGCGGAAATCCACCAAAGTCGTGGATAGTCTCGGGCTGCTGCGAGGTTGACAGCATCGGCAGCTCGGTTTCCCAATGCGCCGATGCGACCAACACCGCCGACGGTCGCGGCAACGTGCGGCCCAACATGGCCCACACGTCGCCGGCGCGTCCGGCGTCGATCGCGTGCATCGGAGAGCCGTGCGAAACGAAGACGGTCGGCAACACGGGCTACTTCACCAAACCTTCGGCCTTGAGCGCTGCCTGCACGTGGGGCCGCGCGGCTACGCGCTTCTGGAAGTTTTGTAATACCGGCCAGCGAGCCAAATCCACGCCGGTCGATTTCGCCCAATTCGTCACGGTGAACAGATAGGCGTCGGCGACGGTGAATGTCGACCCCGTCAAGTAATCCTTATCACCGAGTTGCTGCGCGATCCATTCATAGCGTTTAACGAGCTTTTCGCGTTGCTTGGTCTTGACTTCATCCAGTGTGGTGGCGTCGAACAGCGGCGAGTACTGCTTGTGAATCTCAGCTGTGATGAAATTAAGCCACTCCTGAAGCTGGTAGCGCTCGATCGTGCCGTTGGCAGGCGCGAGCTGGGCGTCGGGTGCCTGGTCGGCGATGTACTGCACGATTGCCGGGCCCTCGGTTAATCGGGTGCCGTCGTCAAGTTCGAGCACCGGCACATAGCCTCTTGGGTTGACCGCGTAAAAGTCGCCGCCGCCGTCGATCTGATGCGTCTTCAAGTTCACCTTGACCGGCGTGAACGCGAGACCCGCTTCGCGCATCACAATGTGGGGCGACAGCGAGCAGGCGCCCGGAGAGAAGTAGAGTTTCATGGCAAGTCCTTAGTTAATAGCTACGCCGCTCGCAGGCGCATTACGGGTTTTGTATTGAGCATCGAAGACAGGGCATAGGCGCCGTCGCCGAGCAAGGCCTGCACGAAGGCAGCGACGCTCAGGAACGCGGGATACTCCCAGCCGCCTTTCGCCGCGGTGAACACCCACCCATTGGGCACGTGCGCCCATGTCGCTCCCAATAGCACTGGTATCAGCAGCGCAGCGACCCAGCGTGTTCCGACGCCGAGAATCAGCATCACCCCGCCAAGCAATTCAGCCGAAACGGTCGCATAGGCCAACACTCCAGGCAGGCCCAGCGACTCAAAGAATTGCACGGTGCCGGGCAACGTGAACACAAACACTTTGAGCAGTGCATGTGCGATGAACATAGCACCGAGCGCTACACGCAACGTCAACGCTGCGTAGGGCGCCGTTCGATTGTCGATCATTCGCTTTTCTCCTGTTGTTGATTCACTTGCACTGTAGGCGTGCTCGTAATCGAGACAAAGATGCCGGGGCGCAAATGTTCATCCCGGAATGCGGGAGAATCGCGGGACAAAAGGGGAGCTGATGGACCGCTGGTCCGCGATGCAATCGTTCGTGCGAGTGGTTGAAAGTGGCAGCTTCGTCGCTGCCGCCGAACGCGTCGGCACGTCGACATCGTCCCTATCTAGACAGATCGCCGATCTCGAGCAGCACTTGGGCGCACGGCTGCTGAATCGCACAACGCGCCGGCTGTCACTTACGGAAAGCGGACAGGCATTTTATGAGCGCTCAGTAGCGTTGTTGGGCGATCTCGCCGAAGCGGAGTCGCTGGTCGGCCAGTCGGCAGTGGCGCCGCGCGGCACTGTGCGGTTGACTTGCTCTCACAACATGGCGCAAAAGCGAGTGGCTCCAGCGATTGCGGCCTTCGTCCAGCGTTACCCGGAGGTCAAGTTCGACGTTGTCGTGTCGGACCGAATGGTTGACCTGATCGACGAAGGATTTGACTTGGCGATCCGCGTCGGTCAGGTAGGCAGCGACCGGCTGGTGGCGCGCCGCCTCGGATCGATGCACTTGATAGCGTGTGCCGCTCCCCACTATATAAAGCAGCACGGGGCCCCGGCCACGCCTGCCGAGCTTGCCGGGCACAACGTGCTGACGTACGCATACGCGAGCGCGCCGCGCAGTTGGCGCTTCACTGACTCCTCGGGCCAGCAACACGACGTGCGCGTGGGCGGCAGCCTGCACGCCAACAGCGGCGACGCCCTGGCAGCGGCCGCGATCGCAGGATTGGGAATCGTATGCGAGCCCGACTTTCTGGTCGGAGACGCAGTTACCGACGGCAGCCTGGTGCGCATATTGCCCGGCTTCGAGGCGATGCGCGGCGAAATCTGGGCGGTTTATCCAAGCCACCGCCACTTGTCGCTGAAGGTGCGCCTCTTCGTTGACCACGTCAGGCAGTGGTTCGAGCACGCTGCCAAGTAGTCGACCGCCTCTAGCGCTTTGGTTGACTGCCGCTGTCCCGTCTGAAATAGTACGAACGTTCGATTTATTCTCTACCCATGCCAATTTCCGCTTCGCCAGTTTTGCCTCGCAAAGGCGATTTGACACGCGCAGCGATCGTCGAAGCGGCCTTGTTGGCTGCAAGCCGCGAAGGGCTCGAAGGGCTGACGATTGGCACGCTTGCTGATTCGATGCGGATGAGCAAGAGCGGGGTGTTCGCCCATTTCGGATCGCGCGAGGAGCTGCAGCTCGCCGTGCTTAAGGCCTATGTTCACAGGTTTGTCGACGAAGTGCTGCGCCCCGCAGTGGCAAAGCCGCGCGGGTTGCCGCGGCTCGAGGCAATTTTGGAGCGCTGGGTTTCCTTCCTGGCGCGCGAGATGACGCGCGGCTGCATCATGATTGCCGGCGCTGTCGAGTACGACGATGTTCCTGGCCCACAACGCGATCAGATGGTCGACATCATCACGGGCTGGAAGCGCGAGCTCATCAAGGCGATCCGTCAGGCTGTGACCGAAGGACACTTGAAGCCCGACGTCGATGCGCAGCAGCTCGTCTTTGAAATTTACGGGTTGATGCTTGCGATGCACCAGGACGCGCGCTTGCTGCGCTCGGCCGATAGCGCCAAGCGCGCTCGCGCGGGACTGCGCCGCTTGATCGATGCGGTGCGCCGCACGAAGAAACAGGAGAAGTAATGCCGATTTACAAAGCCCCTTTGCGCGACCAGCAGTTCGTGATTCACGAAGTGCTCGGCGCTGTTGACATGTTGAAGCAGCTGCCGCGCTATGCGGAGCTTGATGCGGACACGATTAATCAGGTGATAGAGGAAGCCGGCAAGTTTTGCGAAGAACTGTTGTTGCCGGTCAACCAGTCCGGCGACGCAGAAGGTTGCACCTACGACGCCGCGACGCACTCCGTGAAGACGCCGCACGGCTACAAGCGTGCGTTTGACGCATTCCGTGCTGCGGGGTGGCCTGGATTGACGGGGTCCGCCGAGTTCGGCGGCCAGGAATTGCCGCACCTGCTGCAGATCGCGTTTTACGAGATGCAGTATTCGACCAATCAGGCGTGGGCTTCGTATGCTGGCTTGACGATCGGAGCGAGCGAATGTTTGTCGCTGCACGGTACCGACGAACAGAGGGATATTTATCTTTCCAAGCTCACGTCTGGCCAATGGACCGGGACGATGTGTCTGACAGAGCCCCAGTGCGGCACGGACCTGGGATTGATCCGCACCAAAGCCGAACCGCAGGCCGACGGTAGTTATCGAATCACCGGCGGCAAGATTTTCATCACTGCGGGCGAGCACGATTTAGCCGAGAACATCATTCATCTGGTGCTCGCGCGCCTGCCTGACGCGCCGCAAGGGACGAAAGGAATATCGCTGTTCGTGGTGCCGAAGTTTTTACCCGAAGGTGCAGGCGCCGACGCAAAGGTGGGCAAGCGCAACGGCTTGTATTGCGGCGGCATCGAACACAAGATGGGAATCAACGGTAGCGCCACATGCCAGATCAACCTGGAGCAAGCGGTCGGTTGGCTGGTCGGGCAACCGAACAAGGGCCTTAAC
>DATLMT010000120.1:0-9712 GCA_035537135.1 Burkholderiaceae bacterium
GATCCGCGAGGCGGTCGGCGATCGGGAGTGCGCGTTCGTCGATGCCAACGCACTAGCCACGGCATTAATGGGCGACGCGATCTACACGAACCCGATGATGCTCGGCTTCGCGTGGCAAAAGGGATGGATCCCGCTCGCCTACGAAACCCTGCAACGGGCGATCGAGATCAACGCGGTGGCGGTCGACAACAACAAGAAGGCATTCGAGTGGGGCCGCGCCGCCGCGCACGACGTCGAGATGGTCAAGCGCATCGCCTTCCCGGACAACGTGGTCGAGTTGAGACGCGTTTCAAACTCGCTCGATGAAATCGTTGCCAAGCGTGTCGACTTTTTAACCGGCTACCAGAATGCGAACTATGCGAAGCGCTACGCAAACCTGGTCGAGCGCGTGCGCCAGGTCGAATCCGATCGTCTGCAATCTGCGCGCGTCACCGAAGCGGTCGCGCGCTACTACTTCAAGCTGCTGGCGTACAAGGACGAGTATGAAGTCGGCCGGCTGCATTCCGACTCTGCTTTCCGAGCGAAGATCGCGGCGCAGTTCGACGGTGATTACAAACTGAACTTCTATATGGCGCCGCCGATCATCAGCAAGCCCGATCCCGTCACTGGCAAAATCGCGAAGAAGCGCTTCGGCCCGTGGATGATGTCGGCGTTCTCAGTCCTCGCGCGGCTGAAGTTCTTGCGAGGCTCAGCGTTCGATGTCTTCGGCTACACGGCAGAGCGCCGTACCGAGCGTGCGTTAATCGGCGAGTACGAAGCGACCGTCGAAGAGATTCTGTCGCGCCTGTCATCAGACAATCAGGAAGTCGCGGTCCAGCTAGCCAGCATCCCAGACGACATTCGTGGCTATGGTCACATCAAGGAAGGCAACCTGAAAGTCGCGCGGATCAAGTGGAGCGATCTGCTCGCGCGCTTGCGCGGGCAGGTCAAGGCACAGGTCATCAACATCACGCCAAAGGCGGCGTGATGTCTTGATGTCGAGGCGCAGCGCGCGGCACCATCCTTCACGCGTGCCGGCGGACTTGCTCCGGCGGTGCGCATCGAACCAATTGTGACGAGTGCACGTGCGAGCCGAAGGCTCGCATACACGAGGAGCGCAACGCTTACGGCTTCACCGGTTCCTGCACGATGCGGTCCGGCGGGGGCGGCTCGTTGGGGAGTTGCGCGAGCACGCTGTCCCACACTTCGTCGTTGCTGTCGGTAAACCGCAGCCGCACGGGCAGCCACTGAAACTCCGGCGCCATCCAGATCTCGACTCTGCGGTTGGCGTTGGGTCCGCGCTTGCGATCGATCTTCAGCGTCATCACATCGGTGCCGTCGATGCTAGTCGATTCGAAGCCCTCGACAACGAACGAATAATTCTCGACGTTTCGACGCGCGACGGCGAACGTCACTTCCGAGCCCGGCGAAAAGCGCCACGGATACGCCTGCGCCAGCAACGGCAAATGGAACTGCAGAGACAGTGGATCCTGCGTGCCTTCGCCGAAGGCTGTCGGCTGACCGGCGCCGCGCCCAACGAAGCTGACGGCGCTCATCTTCCAGTCAAAGTCCGCCCGCAATTCGCGGTTGGCAATCTCAATTTTCTCGATGTAGTTATCGGGCGCGATGCCGAATGCCTTCAGCGTACCGGTCGACCGCAAATCGAGCAGCCCAGCCGGGTCGACCGTGCGCAGCCAGAGTTCATAAGTCGCCTTGTCAGGGTCGATCGACCAGTCGACATACGTCAACGCTCTGATGCCGAGCAGACGCGTGTACGACGTGCGATAAACAATGCGGCCCTTGGTCGGCAACGCTTGCACACCTGGTGGCAACGTCGCCTGGGCGATCGGCGCGGAGATTGGAGGCTCAACCGCAATTTTGGGCGGCCCGGGCGCAGTGTCGGGCTGCGCCGGCTCAACAGTCGGCGCAGGCGCCGGAGAGGGTGCAACAGGCGGCGTAATTGTCGGTGCATTGCGTGGGCGCGGGCGCGGCGCTGGCCTCGGCGCCTCCGCGGCAGCAGCCGGCGCAGGGGGCGCCAGCAGTGATACCGACAAAGTAGTTTGCGTTGCATTTGCCGGCACAAACGCCGACAGCCCACGCGAAAAGATATAGAGCGCCCACAAGTGAAACAGCAGCACCAAGACGAAGATTGCCCCCGCCCGCCATAAAGACGAGCCACGCCACGCTGGGGCGGAATATTCGCTCGACATGACTATTTGGACTCACTCACTACGAAAGCGTGCCGCTTATTCACGGATTGCGAACGCTAAGATACCGTGGATATGCACCGATCAATCGCTCGATGAAGCTGGCAACCCTGCGCGACGGCTCACGTGATGGCCAGCTCGCCGTCACTTCACGCGACTTGTCGCTTGCGGTTCATGCCACACCTATCGCCACTCGGTTGCAGACGGTGCTAGATGACTGGCAATTTTTTGCGCCGCAGCTCGAAGATTTGTATCAAACACTGAACGAAGGGCGCGCGCGTCACGCGTTTGCGTTCGATCCCAAGCAGGCGATGGCGCCTTTGCCGCGGGCGTATCAGTGGGCCGATGGATCCTCGTACGTAAATCACATCGAATTGGTGCGCAAGGCCCGCGGCGCCGAGATGCCGCCGTCGTTCTGGACCGATCCGCTGATGTACCAGGGCGGCAGCGACGATCTGCTCGGCCCGCACGACGACATTGTGTGCCCCAGCGAGGAGCACGGCATCGACTTCGAGGCCGAGGTCGCGGTCGTCACCGGAGATATTGCCATGGGCTCGAAGCCGAAAAGCATCGGCCCCCACATTCGATTGCTGATGCTCGTTAATGACGTCAGCCTGCGCAATCTGATTCCCGCCGAGCTCGCGAAGGGCTTCGGATTTTTTCAGAGTAAGCCCGCGACGGCCTTTTCACCGGTCGCCATTACGCCTGACGAGCTGGCCGACGCGTGGCGCGACGGCAAAGTGCATCGGCCGGTGACGGTGCACTGGAACGGCTCCAAAGTCGGCGCGCCGAACGCGGGCGAGGACATGACGTTCAACTTCGCGCAGTTGATCGCGCACGTGGCGAAGACGCGCAACGTGCGCGCGGGGTCAATTATCGGCTCGGGCACCGTATCGAACGTCGATCGCAGCCGCGGCTACTGCTGCATCGCTGAAAAGCGCAGCCTCGAAATGATCGAGCACGGAGCGGCGAAGACGCCATTCATGAAGTACGGCGATCAGGTTCGCATCGAAATGTTCGACGCGGCCGGGCGCTCGATCTTCGGCGCAATCGAGCAAACGGTTGTGCCAGTGTCAGCCCACGAGCGCGCAACGGAGGCCGCATGAGTCCCCAGGCCGCCGTGGGGGTTCATAGCTCCCGCTTGGCGGGACAGCACGAAGTGCTAAGGGTGCAATCATGAGTACCAAACGTTCGACCAGCCTTCCCTTCTCGAATCCGGTGGGCGACAGCCTTGAATTGATGAAGAAGATGTGGGGCTTTGCTGGCCTGCCCGGAATTCCGACGCCGGGCAACCTCGCATCGATGGCGGCGCGTGTTCCGCAGCAGCTGCCTAGCATGTTTGCGCCAACACTCGATGTTAACGAGCTCGAAAAGCGCATCGCGGATTTACGGGCGGTCGAGCAGTGGCTCGAACTGAACGCCAGCATTCTGCGCACGACGATTCAAAGCCTGGAAGTGCAGCGAGCGACGATTTCAACGCTGAAAGGAATCAGCGGTGCGATGCTGGCGCCGATGCTGGGTAAGCCGGACGCCGCCCCAGCGCCACCGCCCGAAGTGGCGCTTGGAATTGCAGCGATGAAGGCCGACGAGTCGAAAGACAGTGCATTGGTGCCATCTCAGCAGAAGAGCGCACGCAAGCGGGCAGGTAAACAACCCGGTCCTACTCCCCCTGCCCCAGTAAACCCGGCGATGTGGTGGAACACGCTGCAGGATCAATTCACGCGCATTGCGGCGACTGCGGCTCAGGGCTCGAGTGCCTCAAAGTCCGCTGGTAAGAAAGCAAACCGGCGCAAGCGCGGCTAACCGATCGGCTCTTCGATGACCGGCATCGCCGGCGCTGCATCCAGCGTCTCGATGGCGCCGACCCACCAGATCGCAATCAACGTCGCAGCCGCCGCTATCCATCCGACCCAGTTGTAGTGCAACAACGCACCTGAAGGCAGGCGCTGTATCAGCGCGCCGCTTACGGTCGCTGCCAACCCGGAACCAATCTGCATCACCGAGCCATTCAGCGTCATGAACGCGGCTCGCCCGCCGGGGCGCGCAGCGCTGGTTACGACTGCCATGCCAGGCACCATACGGCCTGATACCAGCACAAAAAACAGGGTGGCAACAGCGAGCGTGCCCACCAGCGGCAGCGCGGGCGCGTGCGTCACGATCAGCAGCGGCGCGATAGACATCAACGCGATCCAGCGATAAACCTGGCGCTTGCCGTCGCGATCGGCCCAGCGTCCGAACCACCGCGCTGTAAAGAACGTTGCGATGCCGCCCGCCAGGTAGACGAGCGGCAATTGCGCTTCCGGCAAACCAATATTTGACGTCATGTACAAGCTGATGTACGGAATCACCATGAAGCCCGAGATCATCATCAGCAGCGTGAACAGGAACGCGCGCAGATGATTAGGAAACGTCAGCGTGCGGACGAATTCCCTCCACAGCGCGCGCTGGCGCGATTCCGCAGCAAGTGGCGCAGTGTGCGACACCTTTGGCAATGTACGCCGCGCCACCAACGCGTTGACGGCGCCAGAAACGGCAACGACGACAAACGCGGCGCGCCAGTTGAACGCGTTCGATAGCAGCAACGCGAGCGGCACACCCGCCACTGTCGCGATCGCGAACGACGTCATCACGACGCCGGTGGCGCGCCCGCGCCGTGCTTCGGGAATTGTGTCGCCGATGACAGTGAAGATCACGCCATAGAGCACGCCGCCGAACATGCCGGCGAGTGCTCTCGCAAACAGCAGCATCTCGAAGCTCTGTGCGCTCGCGGTGACCGCCGCCGCCGCGACGAAGCCGGCATATACCGCGAGCAGTAATCGCTTGCGCTCGAAGCGCTCGATGACGACCGCGGCCGCTATCCCAGCGATTGCCGCGGCGAACGTGTAAGCCGAAATAAGCCATCCGAACTGTTGCGTGCTGAGTTCGAACACGCGCGCAAATTGCGGCGCGAGCGGCATGATCACCATGAAGTCGAGCACGGTGGTGAACTGGATCGCCGCCAGCGTCAGCAGCATTCGGCGCTCGCGCGCCGGTTCTAAGGTCTGCACAAAGTTGCTAAACGGTGTAGTTGAGCGCGAGTCTTCCGCCGTCGGGATACACCGTGGTGCCGGTCATGTACGACGCATCGTCGCTGGCAAGGAACAGCGCAACCTTCGCAATCTCATCGGGCTCGCCAAGCCGCTGCAGCGGCGTGCGAGACATGATTCGATCGCGCGCGGCACCACTCGTCAGCACCGCTGCTTTCAACATTTCGGTCGCAATCGAGCCGGGACCGATTCCCATCACGCGAATCCCATGCGGCGCCAGCGCGAGCGCCATCACTTTGGTCAACTGGTTGAGCCCGCCCTTGCTGACCGTGTAGGCCACCTGGTTCGCAATTGCGACCACCGAGTTGATGCTCGACATGTTGACGATGACGCCCCGCTGGCCGTCAGCGCGGGGCGTCTGTCCCGCCATGCGGCGCGCGGCCGCCTGACCGCACAGGAATGCCCCTTTCAGGTTGACTCGCAAAACGCGGTCGAAGTCTTCCTCGGCTAGATCCAGAAACTCGGCGCTGTGCACAATGCCCGCATTGTTGATGACGATATCGATCCGCTCGAATCGAGCCACCGCGCACTCGATCAGCGCCGTGCAATCGCTCGCCGCACCGATATCGGTGCGCTGAAAGACTGCCGCGCCACCAGCGATGACGATTTCGTCGACCAGCGCTGCACCCGCTTCGTTGACATCGGCGACCACGACTTTCGCACCGTGTGCAGCGAACAAGCGCGCACACGCCGCGCCGATCCCCTGTGCAGCGCCGGTGATGACCGCCACGCGCTGAGCGAGCCTCATCGTTCGGCTACTTCGACTTGTGAATATCGTCAACCCACTGCACGGTCTGGGGTTGCTCGACTACAGGAATGTCGAGGTTGACCACTACAGGCTCCTGCCCACTGCGGACCAGCACGCACGATAGCGGCTCATCGTTGCTCGCGTTGATTTCCTGGTGCGGCACATACGGCGGGACGAAGATGAAATCACCCGGACCCGCTTCGGCAACAAATTCGAGGCGATCGCCCCAGCGCATGCGTGCGCGCCCGCTGACGACATAGATCACGCTCTCGACCGGGCCGTGGTGATGCGCGCCGGTCTTGGCGTTCGGATGAATCACGACCGTTCCCGCCCACAGTTTTTCAGCGCCCGCGCGCGCATAGTTTATTGCCGCCGCACGGCTCATTCCGGGCGTTTGAGGCGTATTGCTGTCGAGCTCATGGCCGTGAACGACGCGCACACCGTGATGACGCCATTTGGATTCCGAGTGAGTTTCCATTGTTCAGCGAAAGTTGTAGAGCTCGGCGGCATTGTCCACCAGAATTTTTTTGCGCGTCGCGTCGTCCGGCGCCCACTCGAGCAATAAGTCGAGCAGGTCGCCGTCGTCAGGAGTGTCGTCTCGCGGAACCGACGGGTGCGGCCAGTTGCTGGCCCACAGCATGCGCTCAGGCGCGTGTTTCACCAGTGCTTTGGCAAGACGGCCGACATCCTCGTATTTCGGCGCGCCCGCTGTCGAAGTTTCATACGGCGCGGAGAGTTTCACCCAGCAGCGCCCGGTGTCGAGCAATCGCAGCAGCGATCTGAACGCTTCGTGCTCCGGTGCGACAGGTTCGAGATATTTTCCGACGTGATCGATGACGAACTTGCCGGGAAGTTTCTTGATGGTGTCTTCCCACCGTGGCAGCTCGCGGCCGTCGAGCTGGATGTTGGCGTGCCAGCCACACGGATGCACGCGCGCCATCACATCGTGCATGCGATCGAAACCGACCGCGCCCCATGGCAGCTGAAAGATGCGCTGCGCGATGATGCCGCCCTCGGTCAGCCACGCGAGATCGGCGTCCGACACGCCGGGCTTGACGACGCCGACACCCTTCGCACCGGGCCCCAGCGCGCGGATCGCGGCTAGCGTGACGCGATTGTCATCCTGATAAGCATTGGGCTGGACCACGATCACGCGCGACAGTCCCAGGCGTTGCTGCACCCCGCGATACTCATTCTCACGAAAATTTCCAGGCAACGGCGGGCCACCTGCGGCGGACGGCACATCGGTGTCGTAGATGTGCATGTGCGTATCGGTTGCACCGGCCGGAGCCACAAGCAGCGGTTTGCGTGCGCTCATTTTTTTCCTTTCTTCTTCGGCAGTGGTGCCGGGTTCGGGACCTCTTCCGCCACAGTGAAAGTTCCGCCCTGATAGGTCTCCGCAATTGGATCACCGCCTGTCTTCTCGCGCGCCGTTACCTCCTTCGCATAGCTCTCGGCGTCGTCCTGTGGTCGGTATCCGAGTCGATACGCGTTCGAGTTGTCATACCAGCTGCGCGTGTTGCGCGACACGCCATAGACAATTTCGAAACGAATCTCCGGATGTTCGATACCGATCGCGACGAGCTGCGCGAGGTCGCGCGGCGAAAACCAGATAGACAACCGCCGCTTGTCGATCGGCGTTGGGTTGACGTTACCCAAGCGCATGCAGAAGATCTGCATGCCGTACTTGTCGGCATACAGACTGCCCAGCGCTTCGCCGAAAACTTTTGACACGCCATAGCGACCGTCAGGCTTCGGATAGACACGGTGGTCGATACGCTCGTCGCGGCGGTAAAACCCCGTCGCATGATTCGAGCTCGGAAACAGAATTCGCTTCACGCCGTTGAGGCGCGCGGCTTCGAACACGTTGTAGCAGCCGATGATGTTAGCGTTCAGGATCGCTTCCCACGGTCCCTCGACCGAATAACCCCCCAGATGGACTACAGCGTCAACGCCCTTTGTGATGCGGAGCGCATCGGAGAATTTCGAGAGATCAGCCCGCACAAAACTTTCTTCCTTGTTAATTTTCTTTAGCGAACGAAGATCGGAAACCTTCAACGCATACTGGCCGGCCAGCTCGCGCCGCAGATGTGTGCCGACGTCGCCTGCGGCACCGGTAATCAGAATGGTTTTCATGAATCGGAGGATTCTCAGCGAAAGCCTTGAAGGATCGGCGTCGACACCGCGGTCGAAAACCCGAAAGTTGCGCCGTCGATCAGATTCGGAACTGTGACGCCCATCAGAGCATCGGGCACCCTGTGAGACAACACAATTCAAATCCCTGCACTTACAACAATACTGAAGAATGTCGCATCAGACGGTTCGACGCGCGCTTGGCTGCCATCGCGTAGCTGATAGCGGAGTGCGGTGTCGAAGACCCGGCCCACCTGGGCTTTGACCCCGAGCAGGTTGAACGGCTGCCAATGCAGACCCCAAGTGGCACGCCAAGAACTTAACCGCACGATCGAATGCCGAGCTAGGGTTGGGTCGCGTACGCGCCAACGACCGCCATCGGGAGCAACGGCAATTTCCGATTGCAGTGCCGACGCCCACTGCCAGCGCCACGACGATTCAGGCAAACCGACCCTTACTTCGTGGAGGGGTGTCGGCTGCAGAAACAGTTCGAATGCCGGGTATAAGCGGAAGCGCCCAAAGCGATCATCAGCGCGCAGAGCGACGCGCCACGCTTCGCCGAGCCGCTGTTCGATCACGCCCGCGAAGCGCACATCTTCTGCTGCGAGATCGCTCGGATGTTTAAGCGCGTTCGACGACACCGCAAACGCGGTTGTCAGCTCGTATCGACGTTGCTGCGTGGCGGCCCCCCAGCCGACTCCGAGTTGATGTACATGACCGTTGGTATCGGCCGGCATACCTTCGACCCGAGGGAGGTCCAGCACGCGGTAATCGTGTCCAACTCCCGCGCGCGTGTTTTCTCCGATCCGCCGCTGCAGCGCGAAGTTGGATTGCGTAGGCTGGTACGATTCTCCGGCAACAGATTGATCACGGTTTTGGCTATACGTCCATTGCAGCGACCACGCCTTGTCATCTTGCGTGTCCGGGGACGCGGCTGCCATCAGGCCCGCGAAACCTACGAGCGCGACTCCAATCATGGTCACAGAATTTCTAGCTGTACATCACCTGCTGCCTGGTACTCCATGGAACACCGCATGCCGCGCCTAGCGCAAACACGGTTGCGGACATGCTTGACGATTTGCAGTGTAAGGCGAACATTTATGTCACTCGTTAATCATCACGCGGCGGGTTCACGGAAAGGGCCGGCCGACAACCATATGTTGTTATTGCGCGAACCGATGTACAGGCTAGTAGCACTAGTCTTAGTGGTCGCAACGCCGCCTTGTGCGGCGCAGCTGCGACTCGATGTGATGTCCAAGGCGACACCGCTCCTACCGCAGCAGCAAACGTCGGCCGACGGCTCGCGCTCATCAATGCAGCAAGACTCTGGCTCAACGTTGCAGGCGTTCGGCAGCAGGTCGTTTTACGGAACGTCGGCCAGCGAATCGACCTGGCTTGGCTCTGCAATCCAGATGGAAGCGCCACGCGCGACGGCCACCGGGCAATACACGAGGCCGAAAGTTATCTTCGGCCTGCCATCCGATTCGATGCGCAGCTTTATGAACTCGGTCGGTTTCACTACCGAAAGATGCATGCTGCCGACGTTGAAAGCGCGCGCC
>DATLMT010000121.1:0-9349 GCA_035537135.1 Burkholderiaceae bacterium
GTGATGCCGGGCGACAACATCCAGATGGAAGTAGCGCTGATCGCCCCGATCGCCATGGAAGAAGGACTGCGCTTTGCCGTGCGCGAAGGCGGCAAAACCGTCGGTGCCGGTGTCGTCGCTAAGATCCTTGAGTAGTAGCAACAAACAGAACTTGAGTAGTAGCTACAAACAGAACATTTCGGCAGCGCTGCTGCCTCGCTCTTTGAAAGATTGCCATGCAAAGCCAAAGAATTCGCATTCGTCTGAAAGCGTTCGACTACACGCTGATTGATCAGTCTGCACTAGAGATTGTTGATACTGCCAAGCGCACCGGTGCCGTAGTCCGCGGCCCGGTACCGTTGCCGACGCGGATCCAGCGCTTCGATATCCTGCGCTCGCCACATGTCAACAAGACTTCACGCGATCAGATGGAAATGCGGACTCATCAGCGCTTGATGGACATCATCGATCCGACTGACAAGACGGTGGATGCCCTGGCGAAGCTTGATCTGCCGGCGGGCGTTGATATCAAGATCAAGGTACAGCGGGTTGCGTCTGAGTAGCGTCCTGCGATAAACTCGCGGGCTTTTCGCGATCCGGCTCCCCGAACGCGAACTTCCGCAACAACTGGCGGCCAATCGAAGCCGCGAGTTTTAGAAAAAGATGGAGCAAAGAATGAGAGAGACCTTAGGCCTATTGGGCCGCAAGGTTGGCATGACCCGCATCTTTACCGATGACGGCGATTCTGTTCCGGTGACGGTGCTCGACGTGTCGAACAACCGCGTCGCGCAAGTTCGTACCAGCGAAGTCGACGGGTACTCTGCGTTGCAGATTGCACATGGGGCGCGTCGGTCGTCACGCGTTTTAAAGCCGCAGGCGGGACATTTCGCCAAGGCGGGCATCGAAGCCGGTTCATCGCTTGGCGAATTCCGGATCGATGCGAAACGTGCAGGCGAGTTTCAAGCCGGCGCAACCGTCGGTATCGATATCTTTTCCGTCGGACAAAAAGTCGACGTGACCGGCGTGACGATCGGTAAAGGCTTTGCCGGAGCAATCAAGCGGCATCACTTTTCGTCGAACCGTGAGACGCATGGCAATTCGGTATCGACCAATGCGCCGGGCTCCATCGGAATGCGGCAGGACCCAGGGCGCGTGATGCCCGGTAAACGCATGGCGGGCCACCTCGGCGACAAGCAGCGCACGACGCAAAATCTGGTCGTCGCGCGCATCGACACCGAGCGCCAGTTGTTATTGATTCGCGGTGCCGTCCCCGGCGCTGCCGGTGGCAGCGTTGTAGTACGACCGGCAGCGAAAGCCAAGCCGGTGCAGCCGAGCAAAGCCGCAGGCAAATAGGAGAGCATATGGAACTGAAAATGCTCAACGCCGAAGGCCAGGACGCAGGAACAACGTCCGCACCCGAAACCGTTTTCGGGCGCGAGTACAACGAAGCTTTAGTGCATCAGATTGTTGTTGCATACCAAGCCAATGCGCGCCAGGGCACGCGCGCGCAAAAGGACCGCACCACGGTCAAGCACTCGACGCGCAAGCCGTGGCGTCAAAAGGGAACCGGCCGCGCGCGAGCAGGCATGACCTCCAGTCCGATCTGGCGCGGTGGGGGTCGTACGTTCCCGAACTCGCCCGACGAGAATTTTTCGCACAAGGTGAACAAGAAGATGTACCGCGCCGGGATGACGTCGATTCTGTCGCAGTTGGCGCGCGACGACCGTATTGCGGTTGTTGATTCTCTCGCGGTAGATTCACCGAAGACTAAACAGCTTGCCGACCGGCTGAAGGCGATGGGGCTGCAGTCGGTGCTGATCATCACCGACGATGTTGATGAGAATTTGTACCTCGCTTCGCGCAATCTCAAACACGTGCTGATCGTCGAGCCGCGTTATGCGGATCCGCTGTCGCTGATTCACTACAAGAAAGTAATCGTCACGAAGCCCGCGATCTCCAAGCTAGAGGAGATGTGGGGATGAACGCCACCAAGCAAACTGCTGCCGCGCCGAACGGACGGAGCGATCGGCTGTATGCCGTACTGCTGGGTCCGGTCGTGTCGGAAAAGAGCACGATGATCGGTGAGAAGCACGACCAAGTTTCGTTTCGCGTCAAACATGATGCGACCAAGACCGAAGTTAAAGCCGCGATCGAGCTGCTGTTCAAGGTGCAGGTCGATCGCGTGTCGATTCTGAATCAAAAAGGAAAGCAGAAGCGCTTCGGCCGATTTGAGGGCAAGCGCGGCAATGTGCGCAAAGCGTATGTCCGGCTGAAGCCCGGGCAGGAGATCGATTTTGCGCAGGAAATAAGTAAGTGAAAGTCACGTAGATGGCACTCGTAAAAGTCAAGCCAACTTCAGCCGGACGACGCGGAGTCGTCAAGGTCGTCAGCGCGCACCTGCACAAGGGCAAGCCGCTAGCATCGCTGACCGAGCCGAAGATCCGCGGTTCCGGGCGCAATAACTCCGGCCGCATCACGATCCGGCACAAAGGGGGCGGCCACAAGCAGACCTATCGCCTGATCGACTTCAAGCGCGACAAGGAAGGCATCGGCGCCAAGGTCGAGCGGCTCGAATACGACCCCAACCGCTCCGCGCATATCGCTTTGCTGGTGTACGCCGATGGCGAGCGTCGCTATATCATTGCGCCGAAAGGCGTGGCGGTCGGCGTGCAGTTGATGAGCGGCAACGAGGCCCCGATCCGTGCTGGCAACACGCTGCCGCTGCGCAATATCCCGGTCGGCACGACCATCCATTGCGTAGAGATGCTGCCGGGCAAGGGTGCGCAGATGGCACGCGCTGCCGGAACGTCGGTCCAACTGCTTGCGCGCGAGGGAAGTTACGCTCAGCTTCGTTTGCGCTCGGGCGAAATTCGTCGCGTATTGATCGATTGTCGCGCAACGATCGGCGAAGTCGGCAACGAAGAGAACAGTCTGCGGCAGATTGGCAAGGCCGGCGCGATGCGCTGGCGCGGTGTGCGCCCTACGGTACGCGGGGTCGCAATGAATCCGGTCGATCACCCACACGGCGGCGGCGAAGGCCGCACCGGCACCAAGCGCGACCCGGTCAGCCCGTGGGGCACATTGACCAAGGGCTATCGCACACGCAAGAACAAGCGCACCGATTCGATGATCGTGCAGCGGCGCAAGAGAAAGTAGGAAAGGCGAATGTCACGTTCATTGAAAAAGGGCCCGTTCGTGGACGGCCATCTGATGGCGAAGGTGGAAACAGCCGCGGCGACACGCGACAAGAAGCCAATTAAGACCTGGTCACGTCGCTCGACGATCCTGCCAGAGTTCATTGGGCTGACGATCGCTGTGCACAATGGCAAGCAGCACGTGCCTGTTTACATCAACGAAAACATGGTTGGCCACAAGCTTGGCGAGTTCGCGCTGACCCGCACGTTCAAGGGTCATGCAGCGGACAAGAAGTCCAATGTGCCGACCAAGAAGTCATAGGTGAGCGTGATGGAAACCACAGCATCGGTACGCGGCGTGCGCTTGTCGGCCCAGAAGGGCAGGCTGGTGGCCGACCTCGTGCGCGGCAAGCCAGTCGACAAGGCGCTGAACATTTTGTCGTTCACGCAGAAGAAAGCCGCCGGACTGATCAGGAAAGCGATCGAATCGGCGATCGCAAATGCCGAGCACAACGACGGGGCCGATATCGATGAGTTGCGTGTCACCCGCATTTATGTCGAGCAGGGCCCTTCGCTGCGCCGATTCGCGGCGCGTGCGAAAGGTCGCGGCACTCGCATCACGAAGAAGACCTGTCACATTTTCGTGACGGTCGGCGACAAACAGAAAGCGGAAAAGTAGAGCGACTTATGGGTCAGAAGATCAATCCCACCGGGTTTCGGCTTCCCGTCACAAAGAACTGGGCGTCGCGCTGGTTCGCAACAGGTCCCGAGTTCCCGCGAATGCTGAGCGAGGATCTGAAGGTTCGCGAATTTCTGCGCAAGAGATTGCGCAGTGCGTCGGTCGGCCGCATTGTGATCGAGCGTCCGGCAAAAAATGCGCGCATCACGATTTACTCGGCACGCCCCGGCGTCGTCATCGGCAAGAAAGGTGAAGACATCGAGTCGCTGAAAACCGCGTTGCAGAAAATGCTCGGCGTGCCAGTGCACGTGAACATCGAAGAGATTCGCAAGCCCGAGCTTGATGCGCAGCTAATCGCCGACTCGATCACGCAGCAGCTTGAAAAGCGCATCATGTTTCGCCGCGCGATGAAGCGGGCGATGCAAAACGCAATGCGCTTGGGTGCGCAGGGCATCAAGATCATGAGTGCGGGGCGCTTGAACGGCATCGAGATCGCGCGCACCGAGTGGTATCGCGAGGGCCGCGTGCCGTTGCACACGCTGCGCGCGGATATCGATTACGGATTTTCGGAAGCGAAAACGACGTATGGCGTGATCGGAGTCAAGTGTTGGGTCTACAAGGGTGACACTCTGGGCCGTAACGAAGCGCCGGGCGCTGTGGAAGCGACGCCAGCGCCTGAGCGCGACGACCGCCGTCCCCGCCGCGACAGGCCAGCGGGCGATCGTCCGCCGAGTGATCGGCCCGCAGGTGACCGCCCGCCGTCAAGCAGGCCCCCCAGCAAGCGCGCGCGGAAAACCTCTGATCCGACCAATGCTGCTGCCACACCGCCCGAGTTGCCGAAACCGGAAGCTCCGGCCAAGCCTGTCATCAAGCGCGTGCGCAAGACGCCGGGCAAGGCACCGGACGGCACCGGCGGAGACAAGTAATGCTGCAACCCGCTCGACGCAAATACCGCAAGGAACAAAAGGGCCGCAATCGCGGTCTGGCACTGCGCGGCGCGCACGTGTCTTTCGGCGAATACGGCCTGAAGGTGACCGAGCGCGGCCGGTTGACAGCGCGCCAGATCGAGGCCGCCCGGCGCGCTATCAGTCGCCACATCAAGCGCGGTGGCCGCGTCTGGATTCGTGTGTTCCCGGATAAACCGATTTCGCAAAAGCCCGCTGAGGTGCGGATGGGCAACGGCAAGGGCAACCCGGAATACTGGGTCGCAGAGGTCAAGCCCGGTAGCGTGGTGTACGAACTTGACGGTGTGAACGAAATACTGGCGCGCGAGGCGTTTGCGCTGGCTGCTGCCAAGCTGCCGCTGAAGACGACGTTCGTCGTGCGCCAGCTTGGGCAATAGAGGATTCGATGAAGGTTAAAGAGATGCGCGAAAAGGATTCTGACGCGCTGCTGAAGGAACTGCAGGAGCTGCAGAAGGCGCATTTTTCGCTGCGTATGCAGCACGCTACACAACAGTTAACCAATACTAGTCAGCTGCGCCGAACGCGGCGTGACATAGCCCGCGTACGCACCGTGCTCGGGCAGAAGGCCACCGTCAAATGATTGTCGAGAACACCAGCAAAGAACAGAAGTCGTTACAGCACAGGCTGGTAGGCAAAGTCGTCAGCAACAAGATGACGAAAACCGTGACGGTGCTGGTTGAGCGGCGCCAGAAGCATCCAATCTACGGCAAGTACATTGTCAAATCGAACAAGTATCACGCCCACGATGAAACCGACGCGGTCAACGAAGGCGACGTGGTCGAAATAGCCGCTTCGCGCCCGCTATCGCGGACCAAAACCTGGACCGTGACGCGCGTGGTCAAGGAAGCAGTCGTCATTTAAAAGTTGCGGCGTTTCGGCGCTGTCAGATATAATCGCAGGCTTCGCTTTTCGAGGCGAAGCGTAGATCCCGAACGGGACCCAAGACTGGCTGCATGTTCGTTTGAACAAGCGGTCAAGTTGGGAAGTAGGCAACCCAGAGTAACTGAGGCAACTGAGCGGCGAAATCATGATTCAAATGCAATCAATGCTCGACGTCGCAGATAACACCGGTGCGCGCTCAGTCATGTGCATCAAAGTATTAGGCGGATCGAAGCGCCGCTACGCAGGCATTGGCGACGTGATCAAGGTCACTATTAAGGAAGCTGCGCCGCGCGGCCGCGTCAAAAAAGGCGAGGTCTACAGCGCGGTGGTGGTGCGCACCGCCAAGGGGTTGCGGCGCGGTGACGGCTCCGCGATCAAGTTCGACGGCAACGCGGCGGTGCTGCTGAACGCGAAGCTCGAGCCGATCGGTACTCGGATCTTCGGGCCGGTGACGCGGGAACTGCGCACCGAACGCTTCATGAAGATCGTGTCGCTGGCCCCGGAAGTTCTTTGAGATTCGAGAACATGGAACGTATTCGAAAAGGCGACGAGGTCATCGTCATTACTGGTAAAGACAAGGGCAAGCGAGGCGTCGTGTTGACGCTTGTCGGCGCGTCGCGCGTAATGGTTGAGGGCGTTAATGTCGTCAAGAAGCACACGCGCCCTAATCCTATGAAGAATGTCACGGGCGGGATTGCCGACAAGACGATGTCGATCGATCGAAGCAATGTGATGCTGTTCGATCCTGCCACCGGTAAGGGTGGTCGTATCCGGATTAAGGAAACCGACGGCAGGCGTGTGCGTGTATTTAAGGCCAATGACAACGTAGTCGGCCAGTCGACTGCGAGCAAGCCCGTAAAGGCTGCGAAGGGTAAGAAAAAGGCTGGAGACAAGTGATGGCGCGTTTGCACGAACAATACCGCGAGAAAGTAGTGCCCGAGCTGGTTCAGAAGTTCGGCTACAAGAGCGTGATGGAGGTGCCTCGCATCACGAAGATCACGCTCAACATGGGCGTTGGCGATGCGGTCAACGACAAGAAGCACATCGATACGGCCGTTGCCGATCTGACCAAGATCGCCGGACAGAAACCGGTGGTGACCAAATCACGCAAGGCGATCGCGAACTTCAAGATTCGCGAGAACCTTGCGATCGGCACGATGGTCACTCTGCGAGGCCAGAAGATGTACGAATTTCTCGATCGTCTAGTGACCGTGGCGTTTCCACGCGTGCGCGACTTTCGCGGCGTGTCGGGACGCGCGTTCGACGGCCGCGGCAACTACAACATCGGTATCAAGGAACAGATCATTTTTCCCGAGATCGAGTACGACAAGATCGACAAGCTGCGGGGATTGAATATCAGCATCACCACCACTGCAAAGACGGACGACGAAGCCAAAGCGCTGCTGGCCGCCTTCCGCTTCCCGTTTAGAAACTAGAGGTTCCGAATTGGCCAAACTCTCTTTGGTAAACCGCGAAGCCAAGCGCGTTGCAACGGTCAAGAAGTTCGCCGCCAAGCGTGCAGAACTCAAAGCTGCGATCGTTGATCAAACGCGCTCAATGGAAGACCGCATGGATGCGATGAAGCAGCTGCAGGCGCTCCCGCGCAATGCGAGCCCGACGCGGCTGCGCAACCGGTGCGAAATGACCGGGCGCCCGCGCGGAACGTTCCGCAAGTTCGGGCTGGCGCGCGCGAAGATCCGCGAAGCGGCCATGCGCGGCGACATTCCCGGCCTGGTCAAGGCCAGCTGGTAGGCGAGGAGATCAACGATGAGTATGAGTGATCCGATCGCCGACATGCTAACCCGCATCCGTAATGCGCAGGGTGTCGAGAAAGTCGATGTGACGATGCCGGCGTCGAAGCTGAAGGTTGCGATCGCCGAGGTGTTGAAGGACGAAGGTTATATCGACGGCTTCGAAGTCGTGAACGGTGATGCTGCCGGCAAGAGCACGTCCAAGCCTGAGCTTCGTATCGGCTTGAAGTATTACGCGGGCCGCCCGGTCATCGAGCGGCTCGAGCGCGTGTCGCGCCCAGGGCTGCGAATCTACAAAGGCCGAGGCGACATTCCGCAGGTGATGAACGGCCTTGGCGTGGCGATCGTGTCGACGTCGCGTGGCGTGATGACCGATCGCAAGGCGCGCACTGAGGGCGTGGGCGGCGAAGTGATCTGTTACGTGGCGTAATCCATATGTCCCGAATTGCAAGAATTCCCGTTGCGGTCGACAAAGGCGTCGACGTTCAGGTCGCGGCCAATGAAATCACGGTCAAAGGGCCGTTGGGGACGTTGAAGCAGCCGAAGGCAGCCAACGTCAATGTCAGCGTCGTTAACGGGGAGGTCAGCTTCGCCGCCGGTGACGAGTCGCGCGAAGCGCGCGCAATGAGCGGCACGATGCGCGCGTTGGTCGCGGGCATGGTCCATGGCGTATCCAAAGGCTTCGAGCGCAGGCTGGCGCTGGTAGGCGTCGGTTATCGCGCGCAAGCGCAGGGCGACAAGCTCAATCTGTCGCTCGGGTTTTCGCATCCTGTCGTGCATCAGATGCCACCCGGAGTGAAATGCGAGACGCCGACGCAGACCGAGATCGTGATCAAAGGATCCGATAAGCAAAAGGTCGGTCAGGTTGCCGCGGAAGTGCGCGGCTACAAGCCGCCCGAGCCGTACAAGGGGAAGGGTGTGCGCTACGTCGGCGAGACGGTCATCATCAAAGAGACTAAGAAAAAGTAAGCGAGGCCGAACATGATGCAGAAGAAAGACTCTCGTTTACGCCGCTCGCGCGCCACGCGTGTGCGAATCGGATTGCAGAAGGCTGACCGGTTGACGGTGAGCCGCACCAATTCGCACATTTACGCCAGCGTGATTTCTGGTGCGGACGGCAAGGTGGTGTGCTCGGCGTCCACGCTGGAAGCGGAGGTGCGCAATCAGTTGGCGTCGGCGAAGGGCAAAGGCGGCAACGTCAACGCTGCGAAGCTGGTAGGGGCTCGCCTAGCCGAGAAGGCCAAGGCGAAGGGCGTCGAAAGCGTTGCTTTCGACCGAGCAGGTTATCGATTTCATGGGCGCGTTAAGGCGTTGGCCGAAGCCGCGCGTGAAGCCGGATTGAAGTTCTAGGAAGGCAGGGCAACGTGGCACGATTTCAGCCGAAGGGCATTAATACCGAGGACCGAGACGACGGCATCAAGGAAAAGATGATCGCCGTCAATCGAGTGACCAAGGTAGTTAAGGGCGGCCGCATTCTCGGGTTCGCCGCGCTGACCGTCGTCGGTGATGGTGATGGCCGCATTGGCATGGGCAAGGGGAAGTCACGCGAAGTTCCGGTCGCGGTGCAAAAAGCGATGGAACGCGCGCGGCGTGGCATGGCGCGCATTCCGCTAAAGAGCGGAACGGTGCATCACTTGGTCGAAGGCAAGCACGGTGCGTCACGCGTTTTGTTGTCACCGGCCGCGGACGGTACCGGCGTCATTGCCGGCGGGCCGATGCGTGCGGTGTTCGACGTCATGGGTGTGCGCAATGTCGTTGCGAAATCGCATGGTTCGACCAATCCGTACAACCTGGTGCGAGCAACGCTTAACGCACTGGAGAAGCTGCGTACTCCGTCGGAAATCGCGGCCAAGCGCGGCAAGTCCGTCGAAGAGATCTTGGGCTAGCGCAATGGCTACGAAGAAATCGGATAAGAAGTTGCGGGTCAAGCTCGTCAAGAGTGCGATCTCGGCCAACGTC
>DATLMT010000122.1:0-2532 GCA_035537135.1 Burkholderiaceae bacterium
GGCGCCGCGGCGCGCTGATCGAGGCGCTGCGGCACCGGCTGCAGGAGATCGAGCGCCGGCGCGACGCCAACGCCGACGCACAGCGCGACGCACTGGTCGGCGAGCTGCTGCAGGCGGCGGGCGATGCGGTGCGCCGCTTCGACGCCAGCTTCGACCAGACCGCGACGCTGCGCCGGCAGGTGCGACGGCGCCTGGGCCGTCACACGGCCAAGGACAACCTGCGCTTCGACGGCCTGTCGCGGGTCTCGCACGTCACCGACGCCACCGACTGGCGGGTCGAGTATCCCTTCGTCGTATTGCATCCCGACGATGAGGACGAAATTCCCGGCCTCGTGCGCGGCTGCATCGAGCTCGGCTTGACCATCATCCCGCGCGGAGGCGCGACGGGCTACACGGGTGGCGTCATTCCGCTGACACCGCGCTCAGCGGTGATCAACACCGAGAAGCTCGAAGCCTTGTCCGAAGTGGCGTTGCGTGCTTTGCCCGGCATCGGCACGCCGGTGCCAACAGTGTTGTCCGGCGCGGGAGTTGTCACGCGGCGAGTTGCCGAAGCAGCCGAGCGTGCGGGCTACGTGTTCGCCGTAGATCCGACCTCGGCCGACGCATCGTGTGTCGGCGGCAACATCGCAATGAACGCCGGCGGCAAAAAGGCGGTGTTATGGGGCACCGCGGTTGATAACCTCGCCTGGTGGCGCATGGTCGATGCGCAAGGCAACTGGCTTGAAGTTGAACGTATCGGCCATAACCTCGGAAAAATTCACGATGCACCAGAGGCAGTGTTCGAGCTGACGTACAAGGATGGCACGCGGCCGGCGGACAAAGCGAAGGTGTTGCGGACCGAACGATTGACGGTGTCCGGCGCGCAGTTTCGGAAGGTCGGTCTCGGCAAGGACGTGACCGATAAATTTCTAGGCGGCGTACCCGGCGTCCAGAAAGAAGGCTGCGACGGATTGATCACGTCAGCGCGCTGGATTGTCCACAAGATGCCGTCATGCGTGCGCACTGTCTGTTTGGAGTTTTTCGGGCAGGCACACGAAGCGATTCCCTCGATCGTCGAAATCACCGACTACCTCGCCCGGCGACCGGGCGGTGCAATCCTGGCCGGCCTCGAACATCTGGATGATCGCTACCTGCGTGCAGTTGGTTATACAACCAAGTCAAAGCGCGGCAGCTTGCCGAAAATGGCGCTGTTCGGCGATATCGTTGGTGACGATGATGCCGCAGTCGCGCGCGCGGCATCCGAAGTCGTGCGCATGGCCAACGCACGAAGTGGTGAGGGATTTATCGCAGTTAATGCGGAAGCGCGAAAGAAATTCTGGCTCGATCGCGCCAAGACCGCGGCAATCTCAAAGCACACCAACGCCTTCAAGCTGAATGAAGACGTCGTCATTCCGCTGCCCAGGATGGGCGAGTACACCGATGCGATCGAGCGCATCAATATCGAGCTTTCCCTGGAGAACAAGCTCGAGCTGCTCGACGAGCTTGTCAGATACTTCGACACGTCATTTGCGCTCGGCAAAACCGGCGATGCCGAGTTTGACCGCCTGCCCCGTGCCGAAATCATCGGCGACCGCCTCGGTGAAGCTCGCGAGCTGCTGGCGTACACGGGAGAGCGCTGGCATTACCTGTTGAACCACCTTGACACGGCGCTTACTGGGTCACGCGCCGAATTGTCCCGGCTGGGGCTGACGCATCTGGTGGGCGAGGTTGAACGCCGCGCTCAATCCAACCCCGGCGCTCGCGTGCTCGATCTGTTGCAGGATTACACCATTCGCGTTTCGTGGAAGACGGAAGTGCGCGCGCAGCTGCACCGGATTTTTTCCGGCGATGCATTTGCGCCGATGCTGGCCGAGGTCGAGGCGATCCACAAGCGCGTGCTGCGCGGTCGGGTGTTCGTCGCTCTGCACATGCACGCCGGCGACGGCAACGTGCATACGAACATTCCCGTCAACTCCGACAACTATGTAATGCTGCAACGAGCGAACGCCGCGGTGGCTCGCATCATGAAGATCGCGCGTGACCTGGGCGGCGTGATCTCGGGCGAGCACGGTATCGGCCTCACCAAGCTCGAGTTTTTGACAGAAGAAGAAACGTCGGGCTTTCGCCGGTACAAGCATGCGATCGACCCCGACGGCCGCTTTAACAAAGGCAAGCTGATGCCCGGCGGCGACTTGCACAACGCGTACACCCCAAGCTTCGGACTAATGGGTCACGAGTCTTTGATCATGCAGCAGAGCGATATCGCAAGCATCGCAGATGCGATCAAGGATTGCCTGCGCTGCGGCAAGTGCAAGCCCGTGTGCACCACGCATGTACCTCGCGCCAATCTGCTTTATTCACCTCGGGACAAGATTCTGGCCACTTCTTTGCTGATCGAAGCGTTCCTATACGAAGAGCAGACACGGCGCGGTATTTCGATCAAGCACTGGGACGAATTCTCCGACGTCGCCGACCATTGCACGATATGCCACAAGTGCGAATCACCGTGCCCGGTCGATATCGACTTCGGCGATGTCAGCATGGCAATGCGCG
>DATLMT010000123.1:0-3650 GCA_035537135.1 Burkholderiaceae bacterium
TGGCCGAAGAACCGACATCACAAACGGCGCTTGTTGCAATCGGAGTTTGTGCACGTGCTCGCGGGCAAGCTTGCGGCTGGCGGCTACGTGCATTGCGCCACCGATTGGCAGGATTACGCTGAGCAAACACTTCAAATCTTCTGCGCGGAGCCGCGGCTCATTAACCTGCACCCGAATTACGCGTCGGCGGCTGTCAATCCGTTATGCGCGCGCCCGGTCACGAAGTTCCACGCACGTGGAGATCGGCTCGGCCACGCGACTTACGATCTAGTTTTCGCCCGTGCCTGACGCAGCCCACTCTTCGTCCGCAAATACGGCGCGATCGGCTGCCCATGCGCGAAGCTCGTCGATCCTTTCAGCCATGACGACCGACAATGGCCGCGTGCGCTCGATCTCCGCCAGAATGTCCGCAGGCCGCAGCGCTTCGTTGCGCGCGCGCGCTTCGAACGACGCCGAAACGATTGCCTGCTCGATTTCAGCGCCTGAATAACCTTCCGCGAGCTTCGCGAGGCCGGCGACGTCGAACTGCGCCGGGTCATAGTTGCGCTTCTTCAGATGAATCGCCGCGATCTGCATTCGTGCGGCATCGTTCGGAAAGTCGACGAAGAAGATTTCATCAAAGCGGCCTTTGCGGATCAGCTCGGGCGGCAGTTGCGAGATATCGTTCGAGGTGGCAACGATGAAGACGGGCTCGGTGCGCTCCGACATCCAGGTCAGCAAGCTGCCAAGCACGCGACGCGACACGCCGCCGTCGCCATCACCGCTGTCGACCGATATTCCTTTTTCGATCTCGTCGATCCATAAGACGCACGGCGACATCGCCTCGGCAGCAGCGAACGCATTGCGCAGGTTGCGCTCGGTCTCGCCGTAATACTTGTTGTACAGCGCACCGAAGTCGAGCCGCATCAAGGGGACGCCCCATTCTCCCGCAACCGCACGCGCCGCCAAACTTTTGCCGCCGCCTTGTACACCTAGCAATACGATGCCTTTTGGCCGATCGACATTCGCAGCGCTTGGATCGAGAAACGGCTTGCGCCGTAACGATATCCAGTGCTTGAGGCGCGCGAGGCCGCCGACAGAATCAAACTTGACTTTGCTTTCTTCGTACGCGAGCGACGCGGCGCCGCCCAATGCTTCGTATTTGGTCGCCAGCACCCGGCGCACATCGTCCTGACTGATCGCGCCGTCATCGCGTAGCGCCTGGCGCACCAGTCGCCGCACGTCGTCCTGCTCCATGCCGAGCAGATGCATGATCAGCATCTCGAGAGCGTGCTTGTCGCCGCGCGGCCGCTCGCCCGTTTGATTCTCGTAGCGCTTCGCTTCTTCGTTGACCAGCGCGCGAATCGCGTCGCGGTCGGGTAGTCGAGGATGAAAGTGCGCGGAGAGCCGCAGCACTTCGGACGGCAGCTCTTCCAGCCGGGGGCTTATAAAAACCAGCGTGCGTGCAGTCTTCGAATGCGACAGCGCAATTTCGCGAATCAGCCGCATCGAGATCGGATCCTTGAACCCCGGATGCGCGTCGCAGAGCACGTAAATTCCGTTCTGCGCGGTCTTGTCGATGTGCTTCAGCACGTCGAGCAGATCGTTGGTCTGGTAGATCGCTTCCTCGCGCCCATGACGGCGAATGCCGCACGTGATGCTCCACGTCATCAGCACCTGACTCTCGAGATTTGCCGCTTTCGCGAGCAGCTCGAGAATGCGCGGCTCCTCGTGCGATTCGATCAAAATGATCGGGAAGCGCGAGCGCAGCAGCGCGCACAGCTCCTGCACTTCGTCACGGGCGTCTTGCATCGTCCTGTGCGGGGGACAACATGCGATCGAACTTCGCCAGTTTCGATGCCGATGGACCCACCTTCAGCGGCATCAGATCGAATACAAGCTTGAGCGTCACCAGCAGCAGCGCACCTGCAACCGGCGCCTTCAACGCAAGCACCAGAATACCGCTGACGATGATCGTCACGTGAAGAATGACGATGCGCCCGTAGGGCGCAAACATCAGCGCAGGAAGCGTGGCGACATGATTGCCGGGGGTGCCAAGCCAGCGAAAAAACGCCGCACCCTGCAACACGGTGATCAGCACGGCTGCCAACCATCCATCGCGATCCGCCAGCAGGTAGCCGATCATGCGCGACAGCGGTTCGAAAAATCCGTTGGCCGCACGCCCGAGCTCGGGCTCGCCAAACAATCCAACGACGAAAATTCCGTGCGCGGCGGTGAACATCCCATAGTGCACTATGAAAAATGCAGACAGCGCCAGAGCCGCGATCATGCTGGCGGTGTAACCGCTGCGCGCGCCGGTGACCCACATTTTCGCAACGTTGAGGACGCCGATGATCACGTTTTCGAGCCAGAACAGTGCGATCACGACGAACACCGACCAGTCGAGCACAAGCACGCCGTAAGCAACAATCACCGCGGCCAAAACAGCCAGCACGATATCGATCGCGCGCCACTTGTTGGCGTCGTCCATTAACGCGCCCAATTGACCCACCCGGCGTACGCGGTCCACAAGATCACGGCGCCGAAGGCGATCCGGTACCAGGCGAAGACCGTGAAATCATGCGTGGATAGATAACGGATCAGCCAGCGGATGCAGATCAGCGCTGAGCCGAACGCAAAGACAAGTCCGACCATGAATATCGGTATGTCGGCGCTCACAAAGAGCTCACGCTGCTTCCACATCGAATAGACGCCGGCCCCGATCAGCGTCGGGATCGCGAGATAGAAGCTGAACTCGGTTGCGGCTTTACGCGAAAGGCCGAACAACATGCCCCCGATGATCGTCGCGCCCGAACGGCTGGTGCCGGGAATCAGCGCAGCGCATTGGACAAGCCCTACTTTGAGCGCATCAAGCGGCGACATATCGTCGACCGACTCGACTCTCGAAACTCGGGCGCCTTGCAGGTCGCGCTCGCCGAAAACCCGGTGATGCCGGCGCTCGACCCACAGGATGATCAATCCGCCGACGACGAACGCCAGTGCGACGGGCACGGGATGAAACAACTGCGCCTTGATGAAACCGCCCAGCGCAAGCCCGAATATCACCGCTGGCGCAAACGCAATCGCCACGTTCAATGCAAATCGCTGCGCGGCTCGCTCCCGAAAAATGCCGGCCACAGTTGCCGACAATTTCGCGCGGTATTCCCAGATCACCGCAAACATCGCACCAGTTTGGATTGCAATCTCGAACGTCGAAACCTTCTCGCCGGTGAACTTCAGCAGCGAGCTGGCAACAATCAAGTGCCCGGTGGACGAGATCGGCAGGAACTCCGTCAAGCCTTCGACGATGCCGAGGATCGCCGCCTTGACGAGTATCAGGAAATCCATCGGGCGCGATGTTAGCTTGGCGCATGCAAAGCGTTCAGTGCGCCGCGACGCGCTCCAGTACGTCGGCCAGGCGGCGCGCCAGCAATATGGCGCTGGTGCTATCGCCGCCGCGCGCCGCGTGCGACAGCGCGCTTACCAGTCCAGCATCGCCATTTCCATTTAACGAGGCCGCGTGCCGCTGCCATGCGCCGGTAAGCCGATGCGCCTCGGCCCACAGCGCGCCGAGATTGGTTTTTTGCGCGTTCTTCCGCAACCGCACCGCGGCGCGCTTGAAGTCAGCAGCGTCATTCGGTTGCTGCACCGGCGCGCTCTGGGTGCGTGCG
>DATLMT010000124.1:0-2436 GCA_035537135.1 Burkholderiaceae bacterium
GCGCGAACGTTGATCACCGGCGGGCGCTACGAAGACATCGACATCGTCCTGGTGCGCGAGAATCTGGAAGGTCTGTACGTCGGCTTCGAGCACTTCATCCCGATCGGCGGCGACCCGCACGCGGTCGCGATCTCGTCCGGGGTGAATACACGTGCGGGCTCGCGCCGAATCGCCGAGTTTGCATTCGACTACGCACTGAAAAACGGCCGAAAGAAAATTACGATCGTGCACAAGGCGAACGTGCTGAAGGCGCTGACCGGAATATTTCTCGACACCGCGCTCGAGGTCGCTAAGAAGTACGACGGTAAAGTCCAGGTCGATGACCGGATCGTTGACGCATGCGCCATGCAGCTTGTGCTGAAGCCGTGGCAATTCGACATGATCCTGACGACTAATTTGTTCGGCGATATTTTGTCCGACGAAATTGCGGGCCTCGTTGGGGGGCTCGGCATGGCACCGGGCGCGAACATCGGAGTCGACGCCGCGATCTTCGAAGCCGTGCACGGCTCGGCGCCGGATATCGCCGGCAAAGGAATCGCAAACCCTTTGGCGCTGCTGCTGGCCGCCGCGATGATGCTGGATCATGTTGGCCGCCAGGATGCCGCGCTGACGCTTCGCGCTGCGATCGACGCCGCGCTGCGCGACGGTGTGCGTACCGGCGACCTTGGCGGCAAGGCAACGACGAAGGACATCACGCACGCGATCGTGCGCCGCATTTCGAGCGCGCGATGAAAATCCGCGCCGCGGTTCTGGAGGCGATGGGCGCGGCGCAGCCGTACGCAACTTCTTGCCCGCTGAAAATCGAAGACCTCGACCTCGCACCGCCAGGTACCGGCGAGATTCTGGTGCGTATCACGTCAGCCGGTCTGTGCCATTCCGATCTATCGGTAATCAACGGCGACCGCCCGCGCCCAATGCCTATGGCGCTCGGACACGAAGCCGCGGGTGTGGTCGAGCATCTCGGCGACGGCGTGCAGGATCTTGCCGTCGGCGATCACGTCGTGCTGGTGTTCGTGCCGAGCTGCGGCCACTGCCACCCATGCGCCGAGGGGCGCCCGGCTTTGTGCGAGCCTGGCGCGGCTGCCAATAGTGCGGGCACCTTGCTCAACGGTGCACGCCGGCTGATGCGTGACGGACAAACAATTAATCATCACCTGGGTTGCTCGGCGTTTGCCACGCACGCCGTCGTCTCACGCCGCTCCGCCATCAAGATCGATCGTGAGCTGCCGCTTGAACACGCGGCGCTGTTCGGCTGCGCCGTGCTGACGGGAGTCGGGGCGGTGGTCAACACCGCGCAGGTACGCGCTGGAACTACCGTTGCAGTCGTTGGGCTGGGCGGCGTCGGGTTGGCATCGGTGCTCGGTGCCGCTGCGGCCGGCGCGCGACAAGTCATTGCGGTCGACCTAGCGGACGACAAGCTTGCGCTTGCGCGGACGCTCGGTGCAACGGCGACCTTCAACGCAGGCGCATCGGAAGTAATCGAAGCGGTTCGCGATGCAACGCACGGCGGTGTTGATACTGCGATCGAAATGGCGGGTTCGACGCGCGCCTTCGAACTTGCCTACAGAATCACGCGGCGCGGCGGCATGACGGTCACTGCCGGCTTGCCGCCTCCAAGCGCGACATGGGCAATGCCCGCCGTCAATCTGGTTGCGGAAGAGCGCACCATTAAGGGGAGTTACGTCGGCACGTGTGTGCCAATGCGCGACATCCCGCGCTACATTGATCTGTTTCGCGGCGGACGCCTGCCGGTTGACCGCCTGCTGACAGGCACACTCGCACTCGACGACATCAATCGCGGCTTTGATTTACTCAATGAAGGCAAAGCGGTCCGCCAAGTCGTCATGCTTTGACGGTGCTGCATGGCAACAAGCGCACTCGAACAACAAAATTGAGCGAGCCACATTAAAGTTGTGGCTAGAATCCTTCGGCAAAACATCGCTCACCAGGAGACGCCTTGAAAATTCGTGATCAAAAAAACTTTTGGTCGGGCCTGATGTTTATTGCGTTCGGCTTGTTCTTCGTTGCGTGGGCGCAGCAGTACGACATGGGAACCGCCGCGCGTATGGGGCCGGCGTTTTTCCCGACGATGCTTGGCGGCATCATGTTCGTGCTCGGAGTTATCGTCACAATCGAAGGGCTGGCGGTAGAACACGCGGATGGAAAGATCGATCGGTTCAACTTCAGGGCGCTCGGACTGGTCCTCGGCTCCGTCGTTGCGTTCGGGCTGCTGTTGCGGCCCGCCGGGTTGATCGTTGCGCTGTTCGTGCTGATTTGCGTGTCCAGCTTTGGCGGCCACGAGTTCAAGCTGCGCGACGTGTTGCTGCTGTCGGTGGGGATGGCCTTACTCGTTTACGGCGTGTTCATATACGGTCTCAGCATGACGATCCCGGTGTGGCCGGCATTCATGCGCGAATAAGAACAAGGGAACAACGT
>DATLMT010000125.1:0-5872 GCA_035537135.1 Burkholderiaceae bacterium
GTGACGTGTTCATCGAGCGCTGTCGTGGCTGCGCAGACGGGTGCGACAGCAGGGGTGCACCCCAATCCGCTCACGATCGTCGTGCGACCGCAAGCCGCGACCTTCACAACGCTTCCGGCCAATGTCGTCAACAGCGCCGCCGTGGCGGGCGGCGCCGAGCCACCCGCGAACGCCGGCAATAACTCAGCGTTGGATCCAACCGTTATCCAAGCGGCGTCGCGCCTGACCGGGCGCGTTTGGCGCGACGCCAACCATGACCGCATCTACGAGCCGGCGACTGAAGCGAGCCTGAATCTGCCGGGCTGGATTGCCGAGCTGTGCCCGGTCGCCGCTGCCGTGTGCGACGCATCGACGCGAATCGCTGTAGCGACAACCGTGGCAAACGGTACGTACGAAATCGCGAATATCGCTGCCGGCAACTACAAGCTGCAGTTTCGTGATCCTTCCAATAATCTCGTCTACGGCGCGCCGAAGAACGGCGAATTCGGCACGCCGCAGCCGGGTTCCACCGAAGATCCGCAGCTCAGATACCTGTTCGTCGCGCTCACTCCCGGCGACAACCTGCAGCAGCAAAGTTTGCCGCTTGACCCGAGCGGCATTGTGTACGACTCGGTAACTCGCGCACCGCTAGCAGGTGCGACCGTAACTCTGTCGGGGCCACCTGGCTTCGAGCCGTTCGTGTTGGGCGGCGCAACCAATGTCACCCAAGTAACGGGTGCCAACGGCTTCTACCAGTTTCTGCTAACTCCAGGCTTTCCGGTCGGCGCGTACTCCATTGCCGTCACGCCGCCGGCCGGGTACGAATCCGCACCGTCGCGGTTGTTCCCGGCTCAGCCAGTGGCACTTGATCCCCCGGCGGGTTGCACATTTCCAATACCGACCGTGTGCTCAGTTGATCCGGCAAATTTGATCGCGCCGCCACCGAATCCGACGCTGCCGTTCTACTTCTTGTCGTTCCAGCTCAACGGCGGCGACCCCGACATCGTCAACAACCATATTCCCCTTGATCCCATCGGTGCCGCTGCTAACTCGGGGCTACTGGTGGCGAAGAGCGCAGCCCGCGAGCTGGTCGAACTGGGCGACTTCATTGATTACACAGTGCGCGTTCAGAACGCATCGCCAACGGCATTCAATGAGGTCGTACTGCGCGACACATTGCCGTTCGGCTTTTCGTACGTCAAAGGCACCGCCCGTCGCGACGGAGCGGCGATCCCTGAGCCGCAGATCACGAGCAGTGCACTGAGCTTTCCGCTCGGCGTGCTTGCCAGCGGAGTCACAACCGCGATCAGCTATCGCGTAAAAGTTGGCCCAGGCGCACAGCTGGGGGATGGCATCAATCGTGCACAGGCCGTCTCCGGACAAGCAGCGTCCAACGTAGCGTCGGTGCGCGTTCGGGTCCAAGGCGGAGTCTTCAGCGATCGCGCATTTATTCTCGGCAAGGTATTCCTGGACTGCAACGCCAACGGCGTGCAAGACGCGCGCGAGGCGGGAGTGCCGGGCGTGCGACTGTTTCTCGAAGACGGCTCGATCGCAATCACCGACTCCGAGGGCAAGTACAGCTTGTACGGAATTCTGCCGCGGACGCACGTGCTGAAGCTCGACTCGATAACGCTGCCGAAGGATGCCGCACCCACCATCACAGCGAACCGACAGGCGTTCGATGCGCAGTCACGGTTCGTCGACCTGAAGCGTGGCGAGCTTCATCGCGCCGACTTCGCACTCGGCAGCTGTAGCGACAGCGTCGTCGCCGAGGTCGACAAGCGACGTGCGAAACGCGAAGTCGACGTCGCAGAAACCACGCGTGTACTTGAGCGTCGTCTTGAGGCCGATGCGCGCGGCACCGATACAGCCGATCCGCGCAGCCTGCCGGCTAACGGCACGCTCGGTGAAACGAGCACAACCGCGGGGACGCCCACGCCGAGCACCGGCTTTCTCCCTATCGCACCTATTGCTGCCGCGCCGTCAATCGATGCCACCGTCGCGAGTCTGCCCGCTTCACCGGTAGCGCGCGTGCCGTCGGTGCCGCTTGAAACGCTCGTACCAGATCTGGACAACACGCTTGGGTTCGTCGGATTAAAAGACGGCGACACGCTACCGATAGCGCAGGCCAACATCCGGGTGAAGGGTGCGCTCGGAGCCAACTTCCGGCTGATGCTGAACGACAGTGAAGTACCTTTGACGCGGGTCGGCAAGCGCGCGAAGCTCGAAGACAAGCAGATCGAAGCATGGGAATACATCGGTCTCGATCTGAAGCCCGGCGAAAACACGCTGACCGTAGCGGCGATGGATCCGTTCGGCAACGCGCGCGGATCACAGACGATCAAACTGATCGCACCTGCGGGACTCGGGAAAGTTTCAGTCGACGCGCCGTCCGAAGCGGCCGCCGATGGCCACACGCCGATCAAGGTTCGCATTCGACTGACTGATCCAAATGGTATTCCGGTCACGGTGCGTACACCGCTGACACTCGAAGCGAAGCGCGGCCGCTGGGAGGTGCAGGATCTCGACAAAGTCGAGCCGGGTGTCCAGGTCTTCATCGAAGGCGGTGCTGCCGAATTCCTGCTACTGCCGCCGCAGGAACCTGGGGACGATTTGATTCGCGTTTCGAGCGGCGTGTTGAAAGGCGAGCACAAGGTTGTCTATCTGCCTGACCTTCGCCCGCTGGTCGGTGCCGGCGTCATTGAAGGCGCAATCAATCTGCGCAAACTCAGCTTGAAAGATTTGTCGCCGCCCCGCGAGAGCGACAGCTTCGAGCGCGAGATCGAGCGTTGGAGCCAGGGCAGTGATGGCAAGGTCGAAGGCGGCGCACGGGCCGCGCTCTTTCTGAAAGGCGTCGTCAAGGGAGACTTTCTGCTGACGCTCGCCTACGACTCCGACAAGGATCTTAACGAGCGGCTGTTCCGCGATATCCAGCCTGACCAGTTCTATCCGGTCTATGGAGATTCGTCGTTGAAACTTTTCGACGCACAGTCCACGCAGCGACTCTATGTCCGCATCGACAAAGGTCGCTCGTTCGTGCTGTACGGCGATTACACGACACAGACGACTGCCGAAGCACGCAAGCTCTCGCAATACAGCCGCTCGCTGACCGGACTGAAACATCACTACGAAAACAATCGGCTAAGTTTCAACGCATTCGCATCGCAAGACACGTTCCGGCAGAACATCGAAGAGTTCCCGGCCAACGGTACATCCGGCCCGTTCCAGCTGAACGCGCGCGGATTGATCAACAGCGAGAAGGTCGAGATCTTGACGCGCGACCGTGACCAGCCGTCGATCATCCTCAAAGCGGAGCCGCAAGCGCGGTTCGCGGATTACGAGATCGAGCCGTTTACTGGCCGCATCCTCTTTAAGGCGCCAATAGCAAGTTTCGACTTCAATCTGAACCCGAAGTCGATACGCGTCACGTACGAAATAGACCAGGGTGGCGACAAGTTTTGGATCTACGGCGCCGACGCACAGTTCAAGTTAACCGATGCGCTCGAAGTCGGTGGCAGCTATGTCCGCGATGAAAATCCTCTCGCGCAATATCAGCTCGGCGGTGTGAACGGCACGATCAGGTTTGGCGAGCGCACGTTCCTGTTCGGTGAGCTGGCACACACGGAAAAGGACTTGGTCGGCGCGGGCAACGCCGGGCGCGTCGAGTTCCGGCACGACGACGAGCGCATCGCGGCGCGCGCCTTCTTCGCCAAGAGCGATAGCGCGTTCGACAATCCCTCTTCGGCACTTGGCAAAGGGCGCACCGAGGCGGCCGCAACCGTTGCCGTTAAGGTTGCACCGAAGACGATCGTCGCAGCCGAAGCTTTGTTGAGCGAAGACGAGACGACGGGTGGCGAGCGCAAGGGCGTGCTCGCAAAAGTCGAACAGACGTTCGACAACGGCGTTAAGGCTGAAATCGGGGTGCGGCACTCCACCGAAACTGCACAGCCCGCGCAGTCGAACACGGTGGGCGCGACTCCGATCGAACTGACCAGTGTGCGTGCCAAAGTCACTGCGCCGGTGCCGTACGTTCCGCTAGCGAATGTGTTCGGCGAGTACGAACAGGACATCGATGACTCCGACAAGAAGCTCGCCGCACTCGGTGGCGAGTATCAGTTCGCCAACCGCGGCAAGATTTACGCGCGTCACGAGCTGCTGTCTTCGCTGGGTTCACCGTTTGCGCTGAACCCGACGCAGCGTCGCGCGACCAGTTTGATCGGCGTCGAGACAGAATATCTGAAAGACAAGAATCTGTTCACCGAGTACCGACTGCGCGATGCGATTGATGGACGCGCCGCCGAAGCCGCGGTGGGACTGCGCAACGGGTGGGCGATTGCGGAAGGATTGAAGCTGCACACGACTGCCGAGCGTGTGCGCACTTTGTCGAAGTCGAATCCCGCGATGGTCGACGGTGAGTCGACCGCGTATACCGGCGCCATTGAATACACCGCGAGCCCTCTGTGGAAAGGTTCGGCGCGAATTGAATATCGCGACTCGACAGACAGCGAGAGCTGGCTCGGCACGATCGGCGGTGCGTTTAAATTGAATCGCGATTGGACGGCGCTCGCGCGTGCGATCTACAGCACCACAGAAACCCAAGGCGCGATCGCCAGCGAACGCACGTTTGCCCGCTATCAACTCGGTGCCGCGTACCGCGATACCGTGACAAATGTATGGAACGCCCTCGCGCGCGTCGAACACCGGCTCGAGCGGGATACCAATCTGACAGCGCCGCAGGATCGCGAGCTTTCGATCTTTTCGGTTCACGCGAACTACCATCCTTCAAGAACGTGGACGGCGACCGGCAGGTACGCGGCGAAGCTCGTGCACGAAGATTCGTTGAGCATCGCCAGCCGCGCGTTCACCCATCTCGCGTCGGGTCGGCTGACGATCGATGTGCTTACCGATTGGGATATCGGTGTGCAGGCTTCGGTGCTGTCCAGCCAGGGCGCCCGGCAATACGGAGCAGGCGCGGAGGTCGGCTACCTGCTGCGACAGAACTTGTGGCTTTCGGTCGGCTACAACTTCTTCGGCTTCAAGGACAAGGATCTCGCGGACGCTGACTACTTGCAGCGGGGCGTGTTTTTCCGTCTGCGATTCAAGTTCGACGAGAAGTTGTTCGGTTTCGCTGCGCCATTGGGCGAGGCGGGCTCCCAGTGATGCGCGGCATTGCTCGCGCTGCTGCAGCGCTGACGCTCGCGCTCACCACCGCCCTCGGTGTTGTGGCCCCCGCTGACGCTCAGGTTACGCGCAGCTTTACTGCGCGCTACTCGAACAACCTGAACGGCGAAATCAAGCTGGTAGGCAACATGTCGATGACTTGCTCGACCACGGGCACCAATGGCGGAAGCTGCGTCAACGCTCGCGCCGGTAGCGGGGGGCTGCTCAGCAACAACGACTTCACGATGATCAACGTGGATGTCGATTCCGATGCGACCACGTTCAACTCCAGTTCCTCCAACCTAAATCTGCCTGCCGGTTCGATCGTGCGGTTTGCTGGCCTGTACTGGGGCGCGACTTCGACCTCGGCCCAACGCAATCGCGTGCTGCTGCGTACGCCGGGCTCCTTCGGCTACACGTCGATCGTCGCGTCGACAGTGGACACCGCTGCAGGACAAGCCAACAACTATGCCGGATTTGCCGACGTCACCAGCCTGGTCGCCTCAGCCGGCAACGGCGATTACTCGGTAGCGAACATACAAGCGATCACCGGCGTCGCCAGTGTCTGGGCCGGCTGGTCGCTGGTCATCGTCTACGAAAACAACACGCTGCCGCTGCGCAACCTGACCGTCTTCGACGGCTACGGCTTGGTCAACGGCAGCCCCGGCGTCGTGATCAACGTCAGCGGATTCCTGACGCCGCTCAGCGGACCGGTGGTCACGCGGCTCGGCAC
>DATLMT010000126.1:0-17485 GCA_035537135.1 Burkholderiaceae bacterium
ACCGCTCCCCACACGAACTGCCCGACCGCCAGCGCGAAGCTGATGGTGACAATGCCAAGCCCGGTCGCGGTGTTTAACGGCGAGACAAAGAGGCCCAACGACTGACGCGCGCCCATCGTCACCATCAAGATTGCGGCAGCAATGAGTGTCAGCGTTAACCACCCATACCCCTTCTTCGATTGCAGTGTCGCCGCGTTCACCGTTCCGTTCTCGCGAGTCACCGCCTGGCCAGCGGCTTAAAGCGCGGACGATGCGGACGCGCTCCCTCTTCACCGAGGCGCTGCTTCTTGTCCGCTTCGTATTCCTGATAATTGCCGTTGAAAAAAGTCCACTGCGAATCATCCTCGGAGGCCAGGATGTGGGTAGCAATGCGATCGAGAAACCAGCGATCGTGCGAGATCACAAGCACGGTGCCCGCAAATTCGAGCAGTGCTTCTTCCAGCGCGCGCAGTGTTTCCACGTCAAGATCGTTCGACGGCTCGTCAAGCAGTAGCACGTTGCCGCCCGCAAGCAATGTCTTCGCGAGGTGCAGACGGCCGCGCTCGCCGCCCGACAAATTCCCAACCAGCTTCTGTTGATCCCCACCTTTGAAATTGAAGCGGCCAAGATAGGCGCGTGACCCCATCTCGAACTTGCCGACCGTAAGAACGTCGAGACCGCCGGAGACCGCATCCCACACGCTCTTGTCATTCGGCAGCGCATCGCGAAACTGATCGACCGATGCCATGCGCACAGTCGGCCCGATCATGATCTCGCCGGCGTTGGATTTCTCCTTGCCAGTGATCATCCGAAACAGAGTCGACTTGCCCGCACCGTTCGGTCCGATGATGCCGACGATCGCCCCGGCCGGCACGCTGAACGTCAGGTTATCGATCAAGAGTCGATCACCATATCCTTTGGACACGCCGTCGAACTCGATCACCTTATCGCCCAGCCGCTCGGCGACGGGGATGAAAATTTCCTGCGTTTCGTTGCGGGTCTGATGCTCGTACGATGACAGTTCATCGAAGCGCGCCAGCCGTGCCTTGCTTTTCGCTTGCCGGCCCTTCGCGTTCTGCCGCACCCATTCGAGCTCGGACTTCATCGTCCTCACGCGCGCGTCTTCCTGTTTCGATTCGCGCTCGAGACGTTCTTCCTTTTGTTGCAACCACGCGCTGTAATTGCCTTTATAGGGAATGCCGCGCCCGCGATCGAGCTCGAGAATCCATTCGGCTGCGTTGTCGAGAAAGTAGCGATCGTGGGTGACCGCGACCACGGTGCCCGGGAAACGCAAAAGAAATTGCTCGAGCCAGTCGACGCTTTCAGCGTCAAGATGATTGGTGGGCTCGTCGAGCAACAGCATGTCCGGCTTCGACAGAAGTAGCCTGCATAACGCGACGCGACGCTTTTCGCCGCCCGAAAGAGTGCCGAGCATCGCATCCCACGGCGGCAGTCGCAGCGCATCGGCCGCGATTTCCATCTGATGCTCGGTGTCCTGGCCGCTAGTTGCCAAAATCGCTTCGTACTTGGCCTGGTCGGCGGCCAACTTATCGAAGTCCGCATCGGGCTCGGCGTACGCAGCGTAAATTTCGTCGAGCTTCTGTTTCGCCTGCAGCGTCTCTCCAAGACCGCCTTCAACCTCCCGCTTGACGGTGCTCGCGGCGTCGAGCTGCGGCTCCTGGGGCAGGTATCCGATCTTGATGCCCGGCATCGCAACCGCGTCGCCTTCAATTTCCTTGTCCAGTCCCGCCATGATCCGCAGCAATGTCGATTTACCCGAGCCGTTCAAGCCGAGCACGCCGATCTTGGCGCCAGGGAAAAAACTGAGCGAAATATTTTTCAGAATCTCGCGCTTGGGCGGAACCACCTTGCCCACGCGGATCATCGAATAAACGTACTGAGCCATTGAATCTACCGAATTGACAGCAAATTAGGAGGGAGCAATCAGGACCACGGCGAGCGGCGAGGTTACCGCATCGCATGTATCATTCGCTCCGGATTGTGGTGCTGTGTGTTCCGGTTCGCACCCTCCCTCGCGGTTGTGGTCGTTGTTAGACCAAATGCTCCCCGAACTTTTGTAGTGTTCGCATTTGCCTGAACCGGTTCTGCGATGCTCTAGCGTCGCCAGGCCGTGCTCAGGAGATCAATTTGAATTCGTCATTTGAAGCCCTCGGCTTGTCCGAGGCACTGGTTCGCGCCGTGACCGAACTGGGTTACACCACGCCGACCGCAATTCAGCAACAGGCCATTCCCGCCGTATTAAGCGGCGGCGACTTACTCGCCGGCGCACAAACGGGCACCGGCAAGACAGCAGGCTTCGTGCTGCCGATATTGCAACGATTGGCTTCCCACCCTGCGCCACAGGGCAAGTCGCGTAAGCCGGTGCGGGTTCTGATACTGACGCCAACGCGCGAGCTCGCGGCGCAGGTTGAAGAAAGCGTGCGCGATTACGGAAAGCACAGCAAAGCGAGCGTGGCCGTAATCTATGGCGGCGTATCAATCAACCCGCAGATTTCGGCGCTAAAGCGCGGTGTCGATATCGTGGTCGCGACCCCGGGACGTTTGCTGGACCACGTGGGTCAGCGCACGGTCGACCTATCTCAGGTTGAAGTACTCGTGCTCGATGAAGCCGACCGGATGCTTGACATGGGATTTTTACCGGACATGAAGCGTGTGTTCGCGCTGTTGCCGAAGACACGGCAGACGCTGCTCTTTTCCGCCACGTTTTCGGAAGAGATTCGCACGCTCGCCAATTCGCTGCTGAAAAACCCGGCGATGGTGCAGGTAGCACCGCGCAACTCGACCGTCGAAGGCGTAACGCAGCGCGTGGTGCTGGTCGATCGAGGCCGCAAGTCCGAGTTACTGGCGCACATGATTACCAATAACAACTGGTTTCAGTTGCTGGTGTTTACGCGCACCAAGCACGGCGCGAATCGGCTGGCGGAATTTCTGAACAAGCACGGCGTCACCGCACTCGCGATTCACGGCAACAAAAGCCAGGGCGCGCGCACCCGTGCGCTGACCGAGTTCAAGAGCGGCGCGTTGCAAACGCTCGTGGCGACTGACATCGCTGCACGCGGCTTGGACATCGAGCTGCTGCCGCACGTGATCAATTTCGATCTGCCGCATGTGCCCGAGGATTACGTGCACCGCATCGGCCGCACCGCCCGCGCCGGCGCAACTGGCGAGGCGATCTCATTGGTCTGCGCCGACGACAAGCCGCTGCTAACCGACATTGAAAGAGTGATTCGGCGCCAAGTGCCACGCGAAATCATCGCTGGATTCGAGCCGAATCCGAATGAGCGCGCCGAGCCTATCGTGCGCCAGCGCGGCCAGGGCAAAGGCCACGGACAACAGGAGCGAGCGACGCGTTCGGCACCGCGCCGTCCGTCGCAGAGCCAGCCGCGCAAGAATGGCAACGTGCAGACGGCGCGGCCGCAGAAGACACGCATGCAGCCCGCGCGGCCGCAGCCAAAGCCCAATGGTCAACCCACGCGCAACGGTGAAGCACGTGCGAAACCCCAGCACGCACGCCCAGCGTCGGCGCCGCGGCGGACGGACGAGAGTGCGTCGACCGTGCGCACCAACATTCCGGGACTGCTTCAACCATCGCATCGCCGCGGGCGTTAATTTCGCGCGTGTCCCGCTGAGGTTGCTATGGGAAACATCGAGATCAGGCATAACTTAGCCGCCCGGCGCTTCGAAGCGACCGTCGATAAGCTGCTGTGCCGCTGCGATTATCGGATGCACGGCAACACGATGATGCTGGTGCATACCGAAGTTCCGCCGCAACACGAAGGCAAGGGTTTTGCATCGATGCTGGTGCGTGCGGCGTTCGATCATGCCAAGGAAAACGGAATGGACGTGCTGCCGGTGTGCTCCTACGTCGCAGCGTGGGCGCGGCGCCACCCCGAGGTCGAGCCGCTACTTGCGCGCTAAAAAGCCGGGCGGTGGGACGCTATCACTGAAGCGACAGCCGGCAGCGCAAGGCCGTTTTTCGGAGGCTGAACCCGCAAGTACGGTAATTTTCCTACATGCATTTGGACTCTAAGATGCCGTCATGAATTTGTTGATCATCGGCGGCGGCGTATTTCTGGGGCAGTCGCTGTTGCAGGCAGCACTGATCGGTGGTCATACAGTCACGGTCTTCAATCGCGGCCAGTCGCGCAACTGGTGGCCACCGGGCGTGAAGTGGATCGTCGGCGACCGGCTCGAAGACCTGCACTTGTTGATGGGTCGCAAATGGGACGCGGTAATTGACACCTGCGGCTACCGGCCGCAGGACGTCGAAGCGAGCTGCGCCGCGCTGTACGACAGTTGCGAGCGCTACGTCTTCATCTCGAGCGTGTCGGCGTACGCGTCATTCGCCAATGTGCCGATCCGCGAGCAGGATCCGCTGGCGACTGCCGAAGAAGTCGACCGCGAAACGATCAACGGCGCCAACTACGGGCCGCTGAAAGCGGAGTGCGAGCGAACCGTCTCGCGTGCATTCGGGCAACAGGCGCTATTGATCCGGCCAGGACTGATCGTGGGGCCCAACGATCCAACGGGGCGCTTTTCGTACTGGCCCTGGCGCATTTGTGCCGGTGGCCGCGTGCTCGCGCCGGGTTCGCCCGAAACGCCGATCCAGTTCATTGACTCGCGCGATCTCGCCGCGCTGGTCATGCGATTGATCATGATGCGAGCCAGTGGTGCGTTCAATGCAACCGGTCCGAACGAAGGTGCGACCTTCGGCGAGCTGCTCGACACATGCCGCTGGATTTCAGGCGAAGACGTCGAGATCGAATGGGTCGAAGAGAAATTTCTCGAGCGTGAGGGCGTGCAGCCGTGGACCGAGCTGCCGTTGTGGATTCCGACGCACGATCCGCAAACGCGCGGCTTTCACATGGTAGATACCACGCGCGCCCGCCGCAACGGCTTGCGGACGCGGCCGATGGCGGTCACCGTCAGCGACATCCTTGAAGCGGGAATTCCAGAGCACGACGATAAGCGCCGCGTTGGCAAGATCACCCGTGAGCGTGAGCGGGATTTACTGGCGGTCTGGCGGCTACAGAAAGCCGGGCTGGCGCTCGCCTAGCCGTTACACCTTGAAACGAACTGACGTCGCCTTGCCGGCATAAACCGCCGTTGAATCTCCTGTAACACTTGGAGGTCAACGATGAAACGTAAATTCTTGATTGGCGCTTCACTCAGCGCTTTAGTCATTGCGGCAATGGCACCCTGGGCAGCACAGGCCAATAGCGTCTCGATCAGAGTCAATACTCCGGAGTTCGGTATTCGCATCGGGGCACCGCATTTTCCGCACCCGGTGTTTCAGCCTGTACCCGTATACCAGCCGGTGCCGGTCTATCGACCAGCACCCGTTTACTACCCGCGCCACCGCCACGTGCCGCCCCCGGTCGTCTACGTGGCACCCCCGCGTTACGGCCATTACCGCCACCACTGGCAACATCGCCACTGGCAAGAACATCGCAACGATCGCCACGATCGTCATGACCGCCACGATCGGTACGGCTATCGGTAGCACGCTGGCCCGCTCTGTGCTTGATTCCCCGTGACAAGCTCACGGGGAGACAAGCATGCGCATCGAGGGTCAAAGCTCTAACGTAGAAGACCGCCGTGGTCAGTCGTTCGGCGGCCGTGGATTGATCGGCGGCGGCGTTGGCACCCTGGTACTTGTGGTCGTCGGGCTGTTCTTCGGCATCGACCCGCGCGTCATACTCGGACTCTCCGAAACCGCACAGCAGGTCCAGCAAACGCGTGCTCCGCAAGGGCCGGCGAAGGCGCCGACCGACGCCGATGGTCAGTTCGTTTCGGGGGTGCTGTTGGACACCGAGAAAACCTGGAATGCGCTGTTCAGACAACTCGGGCGCAGTTACGGCGAGCCGAAGGTCGTTATCTTCGAGCGCGCGACGCGCTCGGCGTGCGGCACCGGACAATCCGCAATGGGGCCGTTTTACTGTCCTCTTGATCAAAGCGTCTACATCGATCTTGCGTTCTACCGTGCATTACAGGAGCGCTTCAAGGCTCCCGGCGATTTCGCACAGGCGTACGTCATCGCGCACGAAGTCGGGCACCATGTGCAAAACCAGCTGGGCATCATGGAAAAGACGCAGGCGCTGCGGCAACGACTAAACGAGGCGCAAAGCAACGCACTGTCGGTGCGCGTCGAGTTGCAAGCTGATTGTTTCGCGGGCGTATGGGCGCATCACGCAGGCAACCGCAAACTGTTAGACGCGGGTGACGTCGAAGAAGCGATGCGCGCCGCGGCCGCGATCGGTGACGACAATATTCAGCGCCGCACGCAGGGCCAGATCGTTCCGGAGAGCTTCACCCATGGCAGCTCCGAGCAGCGCGTCCGTTGGTTTATGACCGGTATGAAGAGCGGTCAGATCACGGCGTGCAATACGTTTGAAGGGGTGTGAGGCAGCGCATTCGGCAGCGATCCGCCGCGTTGGAAGCGACCGGGCATTGCGCCGTTAAGATCGCGCCGTGAACGCTCCGGAATCTTTGTCGCGTCGCTCGAACCTGGATGCGACTCTGCTCGGCCGCACGGCGCCGCTGCCGATCGCATCGTATTTTGATCCTGCGTGGTTCGAGCGTGAACTGCAGCAACTTTTCGCGCCCGGGCCTAACTACGCCGGCACCGAAATGATGGTGCCCGAGGTTGGCGACTACATGACGCTGCCATCCACGGCGCACGGCAAGGTACTGGTGCACGGGCCAGACGGCATCAACCTGCTGTCGAATACGTGCCGGCATCGTCAAGGGTTGTTGCTCGACGGCAAGGGCAACAATGCCAACATCGTCTGCCCGCTGCATCGCTGGACCTACGATCTCAACGGCAAGCTTCTCGGCGCGACCGACTTCGACGTCACGCCCGACTGCTCGTTGCCAAGGATGCCGCTGACTCGCTGGAATGGATTGCTGTTTGCAGGTCCGCGCGATCCGAACGTCGATTTGCGAGATTTTCCGCTAGCGCCCGATTACTACTACGCCGACTACGTCTTCGAAAAAGCGGTCGTTGAGGAGTGCTCTTTTAACTGGAAAGCGTTTCTCGAAATCTACCTCGAGCTCTATCACGTCGAGGCAATGCATCCGGGGTTGCAGAAGTGGGTCGATCCCGGCAACTACGAGTGGGGCTTTGGCGACCGCTGGAGCTATCAGATCCTTGGAATCAAGGATGGGTTGAAGTCGCAGATATCGCCCAACTACCAGCGCTATCGCGACACGATTCTCGATTACTCGCGCGGTGAGCTGCCCAAGTACGGGACGATCTGGTCGATCCTGTATCCGAACGTGATGCTCGAGTGGTACCCGTACTGCCTGGTCGTCAGCACGCTAATTCCGCGCGCACCTGAACTGACGACCAATGTCGTCGAGTTCTACTACCCCGAAGAGGTGCAGGCTTTCGAGCGGCAGATCGTGGACGCGCATCAGGCCGCGTACGCGGAGTCCGCCGCCGAGGACGCCGAGATCTGCACCCGATTGCAGCGCGGCCGTCGCGCGCTATGGCTGGCCGGCGAAGACGACGCCGGCCCTTACCACTCTCCGCACGAGGACGGGATGATCCACATGCACGACTGGATCCGGCGGGAGATGGGACAGCGTCGTACCGTCTAACACGCTATACGGTGGCGGCTTCTTCTACAGCGATTGCGTTCGCGGACGCCGCAATCACCGCTGCAATGCGACCGACATCGCGCAGTTGTTCGGTGCTCATGCCGCTTTGCTTTAGCAGCGCGTAGTGCGACTGCACGCAGTAGTGGCACTTGCCCACGATCGAGGCGGCGAGCGCGTAGAGTTCGAACAAGCGCTTATCAACGCCGGCGTGCGTCGCATATGCCTGCATCCGCAACTGCGCAGGCAACGACTTTAATTCGGCGTCGCCGGTCATTTCGACGTACGGATACCAGACGTTGTTCATTCCCATCAGCGCCGCTGCGGTGAGCGCCGCGGTTTTTTCAACGTCTGGTGCGACGTCTGAGTTCCGGATGATCGCAACCAGACGAGTCGCGTTTGCTGCATACGCCGCTGCCAGCGCCACAGCAGCGGCTTCGTTGGCCGGCAGCGACGAACGACCAAGCACACCGTCTAAATTGATGCGCACGTCCTTCGCGTAATCGGGAATGAGCGCCTTGATGTCGTTGATGTAATCCATTGCCATGCCGTCCGCTAGTGCGCAACGACGGGCGCCGCCGGCGTCAACGTTGCAGTTCCGACCGCGCGGTTGCACGGGCAAAGCTCATCGGTCTGCAGGCCGTCGAGTACACGCAGGATTTCTTCTGGATTGCGGCCGACATTGAGGTTATTGACCGATACGTGCTGAATGACGTTGTCTGGATCGACAATGAACGTTGCCCGCAAGGCAGCGCCTTCCTTGATATCGCGTATGCCGAGCATGTCAACCAAGGAACCTGTGGTGTCGGCAAACATCCAGTGGTTGAGCCGATCGAGATCCTTGTGGTCGCGGCGCCACGCGAGCTTGACGAACTCGTTGTCCGTCGAGCCGCCAAGCAGGACAGCGTCGCGGTCTTCAAAGTCGTTCGCCAGCTTTGCGAAGCCCACGATTTCCGTCGGGCAGACGAATGTGAAATCCTTTGGATAGAAATAAATGACTTTCCACTTGCCGTCGAACGAGCGCTCGTTGATGTCTTCAAAGGCACTGACGCCATTTTCTTCGTGATGGTTAAAGCCGGGCTTGACTCCGACGACGTGGAAAGAATCAAGTTGCTGACCGACGGTTTTCATTGTTGCTCCAACGTTGTGTGAGAAAGGTAGTGAGAAAGCAGATGAGGCGTAGTTTACGACTATCAAGTATCGATATGTGATTGTGATTCACTATCTATGCGATAGACGACCTTTCGCCGTCTGTAACAATGGCGGCTGTGACCGCTTCGCCGCATCGCACTTCCAGTTCTTGGCTAGCCTGGTACTTCGTTGTTGTCTGGGGCTCTGGCTTCCTAGCGACCAAGGTAGGGCTCGAATACGCACCGCCGTTCACCTTGCTGACGTTGCGGTTTGCGTTTGGCATGCTGCTTGTGATTCCGATTGCCTTGGCAGTGCGCCCGCGCTGGCCGGGGTCTCCTTCGCAATGGCTACACGTCGCCTTCGCCGGTTTACTGATGCATGCCGTCAACCTCGGCGGCAGCCATTACGCGCAATACCTCGGAATGTCGGCCGGTATTACGGCACTGGTGCTCGCATTGCAGCCGCTGGTGACTGCGATGGTGGCCGGTCCGTTTATCGGCGAGCGGCTAAACCGGCTGCAGTGGTTTGGCGTTTTTCTGGGCTTCGCCGGGGTGGCGCTGGTCGTCTGGCACAAGATCGATCTTGACGCTATGAGCTCGGCGTCGCTTGCTGCCGTACTGATCTCGCTCGCCGCGATTACCGTCGGCACGCTGTATCAGCGCATCTTCTGCCCCGCAGTCGACTTGCGCGCGGCGTCGGTCGTGCAGTTTGCGGCTACGTTGTTCCTCGTCGCGCCGCTTGCAGTGGCGGTCGAAGGCTTCCAATTCGAAGTCTCGTGGCAGCTTCTGGCGGCGATCGGCTTCCTTGTGTTCTTCGCTTCGATCTTCGCCGTGAATGCGCTGCACACGCTCATGCGGCGCGGTGAAGCCACTCGTGTAACGAGTCTGCTGTATCTGACGCCGATCATCGCGGTGGCGCTTGAGTGGCTGATGTTCGGCATCACTCCGACGTGGCTGACGGCGATCGGCGTCGCCATTACATGCGCCGGAGTGGCGCTGGTGGCGTTGAAGCTGCGCGACAAGAGCCGGTTGCAAGAGGCCGAGTTGCCTCGTAGCGCGTTGTAATGCGGCGATGAAAATGACCCTGCCGCGCATTATCGCGTTCGTCGTTCTGACGCACACCGCCTTTGGTGCGGCTCGCGTAACGGCATCGCTGTATGCGTTGTCGAACAAAGCGTCTCCGTTTACGGTTGGCGTGTTGCTCGCGTTGTACGCGCTCGTGCCTGCACTGCTTGCTGTGCGCGCCGGTCGCTGGCTTGATGAAGTTGGACCCTTTCGCCCTCTGCTGCTTGGCACTGTGATGATGACGTTTGGAGCCGCACTCCCCGCGGCCTTTCCGTATGCCACAGCTGATGTCGCGCCTCTTCTGGTCGCGAGCGCATTGCTCGGCACCGGTTTCATGTACGTTCAGATGACCATGCAAAACCTGGTCGGCACGATGTCGGAGCCAGGCAGCCGGCCCGCTGACTTTTCAATGCTGGCGTTGGGGTTTTCTACTTCGGGACTGATCGCCCCCGTTGCAAGCGGGTTCCTAATCGACAGTGTGGGGCACCGAATCACCTTTGCGTTGATCTTTCTGCTGATGATCGTCAGCGTCATGATCCTATTGATGCAGCGAGCGCTGTTACCGACGCCGCAACCGCACTCAGCGGTGACCGAGGCACGCAGCCCATTTGATCTGTTGCGTTATCCGGCCGTGCGCAACGTCTTGATAGTGAGCGGAATGATTTCGATGTCGTGGGATCTGCAGCAATTCCTGATTCCCGTGTACGGCACCGGCATTGGACTGTCGGCCTCGCAGATCGGCTTAGTGCTCGGCAGCTTCGCGGCGGCGACTTTTACCATCCGGCTCGCGATGCCGACGCTTTCACGGCGTTACCGCGAATGGCAGGTGCTGCTGTTTACGCTGATCACCGCTGCCGCCGGCTTCGCGTTGATTCCATTTTTTACAACGCTGGCCCCGCTAATGGCGGTCGCATTCCTGCTGGGACTAGGCCTCGGTGCAGCACAACCAAACGTGATGTCGCTGTTGCACGATCGATCGCCGGCCGGACGTGTCGGCGAAGCGCTCGGCGTGCGCACCACAATCATGAACTCGAGCCATGTGGTGTTACCCCTCGTGTTTGGCGCGTTCGGCTCTGTGCTTGGCGCCGGCCCGGCGTTCTGGTTAATGGCGAGCCTGCTTGGCGCCGGCGGTTGGACGGCATGGCGCCGCATGAACGTCGAGAGACCCAGGCGCGAATGAACAAAGTGCCGTTCGACTTTCCGGGACGCGTGACCGCCGAGCAACAAGCGGCATCTTTGCAGCAGGCGCTCGCCGGCTGGGACGGAGTCTCACCGTTGTGGCTGTTTGGTTACGGCTCGCTGATCTGGAATCCTGAGGTCACCTACGACCGCCGCATCACCGCGCGCGTGCACGGCTATCACCGTCGACTGTGTTTGTGGAGCCGCGTCAACCGCGGCACGCTCGAGTGCCCCGGGCTGGTGGCGGGGCTCGATCGCGGTGGCGCTTGTGCGGGAGTCGCCTATCGGTTGCCCGCCGAGACTGCGCGGGACGAGCTCGAGCGTCTATGGGAGCGCGAGATGTTCATGGGTTCTTATGCCCCGCGCTGGCTGGAGTGCCGCTTGTATGGTCAGGCCGAAAAAAGTACGTTTGTTTCGGCGCTGGCCTTCGTCGTGCGCCGTGACGCGTCGAACTATGCAGGGAAGCTGACCGAGAAAGAAATTCTTGCGGTCTTCGAGCGCGGCAGCTCCGGACGTTTCGGCACGAGCCTTGACTATCTGATTAAGACGGTCAGCTCGCTACGCGAGCACGGCCTGCGTGACCCGCGCCTTGAACGGCTTGCCCGCCATGCCGCAGTTCATATGCCTAAGATAACGTAATGAACATCGCCGATTTACGCGTCGAATACAAGCGTAGCGAGCTTGATGAGGGCCACGCGAACGCCGACCCGATCGCGCAATTCTCGGTGTGGTGGGACGATGCAAGCGCGGCACAGGTGCGCGAAGCCAACGCGATGACACTGGCGACTGCCGATGCGGACGGCAAGCCCGCGGCACGCACGGTGTTGCTCAAGGGTTTCGATCAATCGGGCTTTGTGTTCTTCACCAACTACGACAGCCGCAAGGGCGCCGAGCTCGCCGCCAACGCGCGCGCCGCGCTGCTCTTTTTCTGGCCTGAGCTTGAGCGCCAGATTCGCATTGATGGCAGCGTCGAGCGCACGAGCGCGCAAGAGTCAGACGAATACTTTCGCAGCCGTCCGCTGGCGAGCCGCATTGGCGCGTGGGCGTCGCCGCAAAGCCGGCCGATCTCCTCCAAGGCGTGGTTGATGGCCCGCGTGGCGGAAATGACTTTGCGCCATGCAACGGCGTCAAGCCGGCCACCCCACTGGGGCGGGTATCGGGTGGTGCCGACTGCGATCGAATTCTGGCAGGGGCGACCGTCGCGCCTGCATGACCGACTTTTGTACACAAGGGCGGACGCCAGCGCGGATGCCGAATGGGCGCGGACTCGCCTCGCGCCGTAATTCAAAGCTACCGAAATAGGCGGCTGCGGCTATTATCCGCGCACCAGAGCAAGCGCGCCGGGAGAGCATCGATGGCTGAGCAACAGATCTCGATCATCATTGTCGAGGACGAGCCGGAGTTCCGGCGGCGCTTCGTGCAGATCGTGGAGAACGAACCGAGCATGAAGTTGGCAGGCGCCGCGTCCAACAAGCGCGAAGCGCAGGCGATTATCGACCGCGAATCATTTGAAGTCATGTTGATCGATCTTGGCCTGCCCGACGGCAGCGGTATCGAGCTGATTCGCCAGGTAAGCCAGAAGAAGCCCGATGTCGACATCATGGTCGTCACGGTGTTCGGGGATGAACAGCACGTGGTGTCCTCGATCGAAGCCGGTGCGACCGGGTACATCTTGAAAGACTCGGCACCGGCCGACGTGATCTCGTGTATTCGTCTGTTGCGTGCGGGTGGATCTCCGGTCAGCCCGGTGGTCGCGCGCAGCGTGTTGCGCGCGATTCGCAATAGGATGAGTACGACTGCACCGGCCCGCTTGCCCGGCACCGAACAAAATCCATTGTCAGCGCGTGAAACCGAAATTCTTCAATTGCTCGCCAAGGGGATGAGCTTCAATGAGATTGGCGACATTCTTGGCATCTCGCCGCACACGGTGACCGCTCATATCAAGAAGATTTATCGCAAGCTCGCAGTGCACTCGCGCGGCGAAGCCGTCTACGAAGCCACACAAATGGGGCTGCTTAAAAACTGAACGTCGCCCTGCCCTGCACCGGCATGTTCGCTCGCCTCGCTCAGACGTGCGCGAGAGCAGTTGCCCTATTCCTTATCTGTTTCACGGCGTTGTTCGCGGCAGGCGACGTCTCCGCCGACGAAACCATCAAGATCAATCGTATCGAGTGGGTTGCCGGCACGCGAGCCGCTTTTCCGAGCACTGATTCGCTGTGGCAATCGCACACACTGCCGTTGCGCTGGTCATCCGGCGGCGGCACCCGTCAAGGCGTCTGGATCCGCCTGATGTTCAATACGCGAGAGCTCCCCACCGACGGCTGGAGCATGCTGCTGAATCGCCTCCCCACCGGCGGCACGATCTACCTGAACGGCAAGATGGTCGCCGATTTGCCACTTGATTCCGATAGACGCCATGTCCGCTGGCGCCGTCCGCACCTGATCAATCTGCCGGTCGGCTTCATGCAAAGCGCGAACGACGTATTGATTTACACGTCGTACGGAGTGGGAGTGCACGGTATCGGTCCGATCGACATCGGCCCCACCGCCGAGCTGCAGCCACGCTATGGCAACGAGTTCTTCATCAGTCATACGCTGCGCTGGATGTCTTTGCTGCTTACCGTGCTGCTCGCCGCGGGCTTCGCGGCACTGTGGCTGCGCAGGCGCTCTGAAAATTTATTCGGATTACTGGCGTTGATGTCCGCGTTCTGGGCGCTGCGCTCGCTGGACCTGGTGTTCGAGTCGATGCCAGCGGACGCTCGCTATTGGATCCGAGGCGCGTTTTATCTCGGCACTGCGGTGTTCACAGCAGTCGCAACAATCACCATGTGGCGACAGGGGGGCCGTCATCGCACACGCGCCGAGCTCGGACTAAGCGTACTCGCGGCGATGGGACCCGGGCTTTACCTGCTGTTCGGCGACATGTTCGACATTCAGGCAGGCGCGATATGGCAGGCGATGATGTTGACCGCACTCGCAAGCGGCGTTCTAACGCTGGCCGGCCATGCCCTGTTTACGCCGTCATTGATGCTGAAAGGAATCGTCGCCGCGCTGGTACTCGCCCTCGGTGCAGCTATACACGATTTCCTCGTCTACATCGGCGTGCTGCCGTTCGCGAGTCCGGAGCTGCTGAACATCGCAACACCCGTGCTGCTGATCGCGCTCGGCGCAACGCTGATCGACCGCTTCGTGCGTTCGCTGGCTGACGTCGAGAAAACAAATACTCAGCTTGAAACACGGATTCACGAGCGCGAACAGCTGTTGAAGCGCAACTTCGACCGCCTGCGCGAAAGCGAACGGCTGAAGGCCAGTGCGCAGGAACGGCAACGCATCATGCAAGACATGCACGACGGCCTTGGTTCGCAACTGCTGTCGTCGCTGATGCTGGTTGAACGCGGTGCGATGTCGAACGAACAGGTGGCGCAGATCCTGCGCGAATCAATCGACGACATGCGGCTGGCGATCGACGCCCTTGCGGCTGAAGACTCCGACTTGCTGGCCGCTTTGGGCAACATGCGCTTCCGGATGGAACCGCGGCTGAAAGCCGTGGGCATGGATCTGCGGTGGGACGCGCGCAACCTGCCAGAGGATGTGGATCTCGATCCAAACGCAGTGCTGCCCGTGTTGCGCATTACGCAGGAAGCGCTGACCAACGCCATCAAGCACTCGCGCGCTCGCATGGTGCGCGTAACGTTGGCGATCGACCATGAGGGCGACAAGCAGTGGCTGAGTATTCGGGTAACCGACAACGGGCGGGGGCTGGTGGCCGGCAACGGCACTGGTCGGGGCATGCTGAACATGAAAAATCGCGCCCAAAGAATCGGCGCTGTTTTGAAAGTTGAATCCGTTCCGGGCGCCGGCACCACGGTCGCGGTGCGCTTGCTGCTCGATACGACGCCGGGTCCGACCACGCGCGCGATGCAACTGTCTCTTGACACCGAAGCGGTGATTGAACAATTCCGGCAGGCCGACTTTGGAGCGCGCGAGCAGCAATCTCCTAGTGCGCCCTGACGTGCCGGCTCCGATACGATCTTCTTAGACTCGCGGCCATGCCGGCGCGCGCCGACTCCGATTCACTCTTCGATGCCGAGGATGATCTGTTCGGCGAGCCCACGGTATCGCGCGCTGGCGCAACGGTCGAAGCCGCGGATTGCGACGAGTCGCTGACGCGCCTTGGCCGGCTGCTGCCACGCAGCGTTCATTTGGGGACATCGTCGTGGTTCTTCCCGGGATGGCGCGATCTGGTTTGGCGCGGCGACTACAGCGAATCGCAGCTTGCGCGGCATGGGTTGAGCGCCTATGCGCAGCATCCTCTGTTTCGCTGCGCCGGCATTGACCGAACGTTTTATCAGCCGCTGACGGTCGCTGAATATGCGCGCTACGCGGACCAGGTGCCAAGCAATTTTCAATTCCTGGTGAAAGCTCCCGCGATGATCGCGGACGCGGCGATGCGCGGCAAGCGCGGTGAGCCGATCGAGCTTAACCCGCTGTTCCTCGACGCATCTGCGACGATCGATCATTTCGTCCAGCCCGCGGTCGAAGGTCTCCGCGAGCGCGCCGGTCCATTAGTGTTTCAATTCTCGCCATTGCCCGCTGAGATGAAGGCCGACGGCGGAATCGCCATGATCGAGCGCATCGGCACGCTGTTGGATACGTTGCCGCGGCACGTCGGTGGTATTGCACCGGTGTACGCAGTCGAGCTGCGCGACGCCGACTTGCTGACACCGCGCCTGGTGCGAACGCTGCGCGAGCGCCGCGCGCGCCTGTGCATCGGCCTGCATCCGCGCATGCCGCTAGCCGCGCGCCAGAGCGCTGCGCTGCGGGCGATGGACGCACTCGATGAAGAAGGCGACGATTGGCGGCTGAAAGGTCCGCTGGTGGTGCGCTGGAACTTGGCCTCCAATCTGCGCTACGAAGAAGCGCGCACGCGCTACGCACCATTCGATCGACTCGTCGACCCCGACATCCCGACTCGCGGCACGCTCGCTCACCTCATTCATGTCGCGATCAAAAGCGATCAGCCGAGCTACGTCGTTGCAAACAACAAGGCAGAAGGCAGTGCGCCGCTGACGTTGATCGAGCTCGCGAAGGCGGTGGTTCGTTAGCGGCTTACGTCAAGCGTATGGGTGCGTGCGCCATAGCTGGCACGCTGCGATCTCACCTTGAATGCCGCCCGCCGGCGCTATCTATGGCTAGGTAGCGTACGTCCTGCGCAGCGAGAAATTTCAGTGCTTCCTCTGTCGGTTTCAACATCGCGACAGTCGCGCACGCTCCAGCCACGATAGCCAGTGGTGCGACCACCGACACTGAGCGCCAATGTTCCGCCGGCCATCCGGTTCGCGGATCCAGTAGATGCGAATAGCGCCGACCTTCGTGAATGAAGAAGCGCTCGTAGTCGCCCGATGTTGCCATCGCGCCGTGCGGCACGTTCAGGTGCGCAATGGTCCTCCCTGTTTCACCGCGCGGATCCTGCACGGCGATGCGCCAAGCACCTCCGTCTGCGTGCGGACCGATCACGCGCACGTCGCCGCCGAGATTAACGAGGCCGTGTTGCGCGCCGAGGTCCGCGGAGATCGCTGCCGCGCGATCGGCCGCGTATTCCTTTCCTATGCCACCGAAATCGATTTCCATTCCAGTGCGCAAACGCAAACTCGGCGCGCTCCACTCGATTTTCGACCATCCAACCTTTGGCAGCAATTGATCGAGCGTAACCTGCGAGGGCACTTGCCCCGTCTTGAAGTCCCATGCACGGCGCAAGACGCCGCTGGTCAGGTCGAACGCGCCATCGCTTTGAGCGTGCAGCTCAGCCGCGAAATCAAGCAGGCCCGCAGTTTCTGCGTCGACGCTGATCGCCGCACCGCCGGCGGCGCGATTGATCGCCGTCGTGACGCTGTCGTCCCGATATCGCGAGTACTTGGTCTCGATGCGGCGCACTTCGGCGATGGCGGCGTCGGACCAGCCTCGCGCAGTCGCTTCATCAGGCGCGTAGACGCGCACCTCGCAGTGCGACGCCATGGCGCGAAACGTGAATGAATACGAAGTGAGGTGCACGCGCAGCCCGTGAAAGCTGCGCGATGCTAACGCGTGGCTAGAACTTCTTGGTGACGCCTACCTGATACAGCTGCGCCTTGAAGTCCTGTAATCCCGGGCTGCCGTCGCCGCCGATGCGCCAGTCACTGCGTTGTTCGTAGTACTCGGCCTTGCCATCGATCGTCCAACCACCCGGGAATGACTTCGCCAGTTTCAGGCTTGGCGAGATCGCACCAAAGGCCGACAGCCTTTGATCCGCGCTGTAAAAGCCGTTGGGATTAAGAAAGTATCCGGGTGGAAATGGGGCGCCCGCGGTTGCGTCGTACACCGGGTCATAATAAAAAAACGCTGCGCTCTGTGTGTGGTACCGCAAACCCGGTGTCAGCGTGAAGCCATACGGCAGCTCCTGCGCCCACTCGACAGTGCCGGTGCTCGCATTGATTTCCCAGTTGTCGTGGTAGTAGCGATACGACGTGCGCAAC
>DATLMT010000127.1:0-3539 GCA_035537135.1 Burkholderiaceae bacterium
CAGACGTTCAAGCAGGACCTGATCGAAAAATTTGAAGACGGTGGCGCGACGCTGCCGCCTGACAAGCGCAAGCGTGCGCAGGAGATCGCCGACGAGATCGAGCGCCTCGGTTTGCAGTTCAGCAAGAACGTCAACGAAGACCCGACGACTGTCGTGTTGACACCAGCCGAAGCCGCCGGAATGCCGGACGCGTGGCTTGTGGCGCGCAAGCGGGATACGAACGGCAATCTGGTACTGGGACTCGACTATCCAACCGTCCTGCCGTTCCTGCAGAACGCCGCGAGCGAAGCGGCGCGACGCAAGGTGTGGTGGGCGAAGAATCGAGAAGGTGGTGAACAAAACCTGCAGTTGCTCGACCGCGCGTTGAAGCTGCGGTACGAGCTGGCGCAACTGCATGGCGTGCCCGATTACGCCTCGTATGCGCTCAAACGCCGGATGGCGCAAACGCCCGCGGCCGTGAATGAGTTTCTCGGTAAGGTGCAGGCCGCGGTCGATGAGGTCGAGGCACGTGAGCTCGCTGAACTGCGCGCCGACAAGGCGAAGTTCACCGGCACTGACCCGGCTGCGCCGATGTTGTATCGCTGGGATCTGGCGTTCCATCAGGAGCGCATTCGGAAAGAGCGCTTCAAGATCGATCAGGAAGCGCTGCGCGCCTACTTTCCAACCGACAAGAGCGTGCTGTACGCGCTCAAACTCGCGGAGCGTCTGTATGGGATCAGATTCGTCGAGCGCCAGGCGCCGGTCTGGCACGAAGACGTTCGTTATTTCGACGTGTTCGAGCAAGCCGCAGGAAAGAGCGCAGCGAGTCGTACCGGCGCATTCATCGGCGGCATCTACCTCGACCTGTATCCGCGCGAAGGCAAATACAACCACGCGGCGGCGTTTCCAGTGCGTTCCGGGTCAACGCTGGCGAAGCGCACTCCGATCTCGGTGTTGGTCACCAACTTCAATCGCAAAGGTCTTAATCACGACGAGCTCGAAACGCTGCTGCACGAGTTCGGTCACGTGCTGCACGGAGTTCTGTCGAGGACGCGCTACGTCGATCAGAGCGGCACTTCGGTTAAGCGCGATTTTGTCGAAGCGCCTTCACAGATGTTCGAGGAATGGGCGCGTCGCGAAGAGGCGCTGAAACTGTTTGCCGACGTCTGTCCGGAATGCCCGCGCCTCAGCCGAGCACAAATCGAACAGCTTGACGCTGCACGCAAGTTTGGTCAGGGCGCGCGCTTCGCGCGGCAACGCGAGTACGCCAACTACGACATGAAGCTGCATACCGGCGCGCCGCCGGCGGCGATGGCAACCTGGGCCGAGCTCGAAGGAAAAACGCGGCTCGGGCATGTCGACGGCTCGCTGTTTCCGGCGAGCTTCGGGCACTTGATGGGAGGTTACGCAGTCGGCTATTACGGATACATGTGGTCGCAAGTACTGGCGCTCGACATGCTGTCTGCATTCGATGGAAAAATGCTCAGCGCCGATGTCGGCCGCCGCTATCGGCAAACGATTCTGGCGTCCGGCGGGCAGCGTCCGCCGCAGGTGCTGGTCGAAGCCTTTCTCGGCCGCAAGCCGACCAGCGATGCGTTCTATGCCGAAATCACCGGCCGCAGATGACAGTCTGATGCAAAGCTACTGCGCCTCTCAATCTTGCGGCTGCGGTGCTCAACGTAGCCTCCGTATGCCTGCGCTCCTCGTCGCGAGCTCGGGCGGTTGGCCCCGCTTTTCAACAGACTGTCAATGAAGCAGCTGCAGGGCAAAGTGACGATCGTCACCGGCGGCGCCGGCGGATTTGGTGAGGGTATCGCGCGCGCCTACGTGGCTGAGGGCGCACGCGTCGTGATTGCAGACCTTGAACGCGACAAGGGCGAGGCGCTCGCGCTCGAGCTCGGCCCGGCCGCGGTGTTCGCGCGCTGCGATGTTTCGCTGCGACCAGACATCGATATGCTGGTGGGCACTTGCGTCGATAAGTTCGGACCACCCGATATCGTGATCAACAACGCCGGCACGACGCACACCAATATGCCGCTGCTCGACGTTGACGAACCCACCTTCGACAAGGTGTTCGCGGTCAACGTCAAGTCGATCTACCACATGGTGTTGGCGGTGGTACCTCTGATGCGCTCGCGAAGAAGCGGAGTGATCCTGAATATCGGTTCCACCGCGGGTATTCGACCACGGCCGGGTTTGACCTGGTACAACGCGAGCAAGGGTGCAGTGAACTTGTTGTCGAAGTCGCTCGCGGTCGAGCTCGGTCCCGATCGGATTCGCGTTAACGCAATCTGCCCCGTGATCGGCGAAACCGGTTTGCTTGAAAAATTTATGGGAATGCCCGATACACCGGAGAATCGCGCAAAGTTTTTGACAACAATTCCACTTGGCCGCATGTCGCGGCCGTCGGACGTTGCTGCAGCCGCGGTTTATCTCGGCAGCGACGCCGCAGAATTCATCTCGGGCGTCGAGTTTCCTGTCGATGGAGCGCGGACTGTCTGAGCTAGGGGGCCGGTCGCGATTTCTTCAAGGCTTTCGGACGAATACCGCGCCGGTCGAGCGCCTCCCGCAACAAAAACTCGATCTGCGAGTTGACCGACCGAAGCTCGGTCGACGCCAGGCGCTCGAGCTCCGCCCACAGAGCGGGATCGAGGCGCAGCAGGAACGCCTTTTTTTCCGCGCTCGTCACTCGTTGCTGATTGCAGTCAGCGGCGCGGCGGCGGGCGCTGGCGTATCCACAGCAGCGTGCCAACAGTCTCGAGAGCGACACCGACGCCGATCACCGCGAGCGCGACGGTAAGGTCAAGCCGGCCGAACGCGAGCAACACGGCGCCTACCATCATCAACAGCGTTCCCGGAATCCATAGCACCAGTGGATTCATCACCGCTTACTGATACAGGGTGCCGGTGTTGATTACCGGCTGCGTGTCATTCTCCGAGCACAGCACCACGAGCAGGTTTGACACCATCGCGGCGCGGCGCTCGGAGTCGAGATCGACGATGCCGCGCTCCGACAATCCATTCAACGCCATCTCGACCATGCTGACCGCGCCGTGCACGATCTTGCTTCGCGCTGCGATGATCGCTTCGGCCTGCTGTCGACGCAGCATTACCTGAGCGATCTCGGGTGCGTAGGCCAGATGTGTGAGCTTCGCGTCTTCGACAATGATGCCCGCGGGCTCGAGGCGATCCTGCAGCTCGCGGATCAGTGCAGCGGTCACCTTGGCCTGGCTAGCGCGCAGCGTGGGCTCGTCCGAACCTTCGTTCTCGCCTTCATCGTAGGCGTAGCTCGACGCCAGCCAGCGAACCGAAGTCTCCGCCTGCACGCGAACGTAGACGTCGTAGTCCTCGACGTCGAATACGGCCTGCGCGGTGTTGCGCACACGCCAGACAATCGCCGCGGCGATTTCAATTGGATTGCCGCGCTTGTCGTTGACTTTGAGCCGCTCGCCGTTCAGGTTGTGCGCACGCAGACTGATCTTCTGCTTCTTGTAGAACGGGTTAGCCCAGCGGAGCCCCTCAGAGCGGTCGGTGCCCATGTACTCGCCGAACAGCAACAA
>DATLMT010000128.1:0-12187 GCA_035537135.1 Burkholderiaceae bacterium
CCTGGCGAGGATGTTTCAATCGATCTGTCCGATCTGCACGGCTATCGTTATCACACCGGCGTCACGTTTGCGGTGCACACGGCCCAGTCACCGCACGCGGTGCTGCGCGGCGGACGCTATGACGACATCGGCAAAGCATTCGGCCGTGCGCGGCCGGCAGTGGGGTTCTCGATCTACCTGCGCGAGCTCGCCGAGCTCGCGGCAGACGACCCGCCACACGCTGTACTCGCGCCGTCTGATGCAGACCACCGCCTGCGCGCATTGATTGCGCAGTTGCGTTCCGGCGGCGAGATCGTGGTGCAGCGACTTGAAAGCGAAACCGAAGGCGCCGACGAAAGCGAATTCATTTTCGATCGCGTTATTGAGCGGCTTGGCGATGCATGGCACGTCGTGTCGCGAGGAAGCTAGACGCAATGGCGAAGAACGTAGTCGTGGTCGGCACCCAGTGGGGCGATGAGGGCAAAGGCAAGATTGTCGACTGGTTGTCCGAAAGCGTCGACGGTGTCGTGCGATTTCAGGGCGGGCACAACGCCGGGCACTCGCTGGTGATCAACGGCAAGAAAACGATTCTGCGATCGATTCCGTCCGGCATTCTGCGGCCAGGGCTCGCGTGCTACATCGGTAATGGAGTCGTACTGTCGCCGACCGCGCTTCTGAGCGAGATCGACGAGCTGCAGGCGGCCGGGGTCGATGTGACGTCTCGACTCGCTATCAGCGGTAATTGCCCCTTAATACTCGAGTACCACGTCGCACTCGACCTCGCGCGAGAGATCAAACGCGGCGCCTCTAAGATAGGCACCACGGGCCGTGGCATCGGTCCGGCGTACGAGGACAAAGTGGCACGCCGCGCGGTGCGCGCGCAGGATCTATTCGATGCTGCACGCTTTGGCGATGGCGTGCGCGAAGCGCTCGACCTGCACAACTTCGTGCTGCAGCACTATCTGAATGCCAAGCCGGTCGATGCGGGCAAGGTGATCGACGACACGCTTGCACTCGCTGGCCGCCTGCGGCCGCTGATTATTGACGTCTCGTACAAGCTGAACAGCGTGATGGCGAGCGGCGCACGCCTGTTGTTCGAAGGCGCGCAGGGCGCGCTGCTCGACGTCGACCATGGAACGTATCCGTATGTGACGTCGAGCAACACGGTCGCCGGTGCCGCGTCAGCCGGCGCGGGCGTGGCGCCGCAAAAGCTCGACTATGTGCTGGGCATTACCAAGGCGTATTCGACGCGCGTGGGCTCGGGCCCGTTTCCGACCGAGCTGACCGACGCCACTGGAGATCATCTGCGCAACAATGGCCAGGAGTTCGGTTCGGTCACCGGAAGGCCGCGGCGATGTGGCTGGTTCGATGCGGCAGGGCTCAAGCGCGCGGTGCAATTAAACGGAACGACCGGCTTGTGCATCACCAAGCTGGATGTGCTGGACGGCCTATCACGCGTGATGCTCAACATCGGTTACACGATGGATGGCAAGGACGCGGACATACTGCCGTATGGCGCCGACGCAGTTAGTCGCTGCAAGCCGGTGTACGAAGAGTTTGCCGGTTGGAGTCAATCGACGCTCGGTGTACAAAAATGGAACGATTTGCCGGGTGGTGCCCAGCGCTATCTCGAGCGACTGTCTGAAGTCCTCGGCGTGCCGATCGATCTTGTCTCCACCGGGCCCGACCGCGATCAGACGATCGTACTGCGTCATCCCTTCAATTCATGAGCAATCCCGCCCGATGCGAAACGGATTTGTACGTTGATTGGGACAACTATCACCGTTCGATCGAACAGCTGTGCCTGCTGATTCACGAATCAAACTGGCGTTTCGATTCGCTGCTGTGTCTGGCGCGCGGAGGACTCCGTGTCGGCGACGTGATCTCGCGCGTCTATGATGTTCCGCTGGCGATTCTGGCGGCGAGTTCTTATCGCGCAGCGGCGGGCACCCGGCAAGGGCAGCTCGACATCGGCGAGTACATCACGATGACAAGCGATGCGCTGCGCGGCAATCTGCTATTGGTCGACGATCTCGTTGACTCAGGAGTCACCCTGTCGAGGGTCGTTGACCACTTAAGGTCGCGCTATCCAGCGATTGAAGAAGTCAAAACCGCCGTCATTTGGTACAAGGGCGATTCTGCATTCAAGCCCGATTACTTCGTCAAGCATCTACCAGCCAACCCGTGGATTCACCAGCCGTTCGAGATTTACGATGCGATGGGCCCCGAGAAGCTAGCCGAACGACTACGAAACCAATAAACCCGTTGCCGACCGCGAAAGCGGACCGGCTTCCCCGAATAAAAAAAGCTGGTGCCCAGGAAGGGACTCGAACCCCCACAGTGTTGCCACCGCTAGGACCTGAACCTAGTGCGTCTACCAATTTCGCCACCTGGGCACGCGGCGAATTCTAGCTAAAGTAAAGCAGTTGCCTGTGTTGCAACCGCAGAAAGAAAGTGTGAACAAAAAAATAAATCGCATAAATAGCGATTCCATTCTTGAGGCGCTGACCGCAGCGCGCGCGCCGCTGACGCCGCACGACCTCGGGGAACGTCTGCAACTCGGCCTAGACGATCAAGAAGGGTTCAATCGAGAAATCGAAGAACTCGAACGCGCCGGCCGCATCGTGCGAAACCGTGCGGGACTGTTGCTTGTTGCTGCGCGCGCCAATCTGTTATCGGGCCAGGTTCAGGGCCACCGCGATGGCTTCGGCTTTCTGATTCGCGACGATGCGGGCGCGGATCTCGTGCTGTCCGAACACGAGATGGCGAAGGTACTGCACGGCGATCGCGTGCTCGCGCGCATTACCGGTACCGACCGGCGCGGGCGTCCAGAAGGCGAAATCGTTGAGGTTATCGAAAGCCGCACCAACAGGCTCGTCGGCCGTTTGCTGAATGAGCGCGGTGTCACCATCGTCGTGCCCGAAGATCAGCGAATCGCGCATGACATTTTGGTTCCGCCAGGGGCGTCTCTGTCTGCCGAGCCCGGTCAGGTGGTCGTGGTTGAAATATTGCAGCAGCCGCAGCGCTATGTGCAGCCGGTCGGCCGCGTAGTTGAAGTGCTGGGCGCCATCGACGACCCGGGCATGGAAATCGAAATCGCGGTCCGCAAGTTCGCGGTGCCGCACGAGTTCTCGGAAGCGACGACCAAGCTTGCCGAGTCGCTGCCGGACACCGTGTTGCAGAAAGACCTGCGCGGCAGAGTTGATCTGCGTGACATTCCGCTAGTCACCATTGACGGCGAAGACGCTCGTGACTTTGACGACGCCGTGTACTGCGAGCCGCTGGTCCAAGGGGGCCGACAGGGCGGAAGAAACAAGGGCTGGCGTCTGATCGTTGCGGTGGCCGACGTGAGCCACTATGTGAAGCCGGGCGATGCCCTCGACGTCGAAGCGCAAAACCGCTCGACGTCGGTCTATTTCCCACGCCGCGTGATTCCGATGCTGCCGGAGAAGCTGTCGAACGGATTGTGTTCGCTGAAGCCCGACGTCGATCGCCTGGTGATGGTATGCGATTGTGTGGTCACAAATAAGGGCGCGCTCGAGGCTTACCAATTTTATCCGGCGGTGATGCACTCGCACGCGCGGCTGACGTACACCGAGGTGTGGGAAGCGCTGTCGTCGCCCGACAGCAAGGATGCGCAGCGTCTCGCCGGTGTGCTGCCTCATCTGCAGAATCTTTATGCGCTTTATGAGCTGCTCAAACGCGCGCGCGACGCGCGAGGCGCAATCGATCTCGATACCACTGAAACTTACATCGTGTGCGACCCGAACGGCCGCATAGAGAAGATCATTCCGCGCACTCGCAACGACGCGCACAGGCTGATCGAGGAATGCATGCTTGCCGCCAACGTGTGCACGGCCGACTTCATCGCACGCGCCAAGCAACCGGGGCTGTACCGGGTGCACGAAGGCCCGACGCCCGAACGTCTCGCTAACGTGCGCACGCTGCTGAAGACACTGGGACTCGCGCTAGACGGTGGGGATAAGCCCGAGCCCGCGGACTATGCGCGCCTGTTGAAACAGATCAAGCCGCGGCCGGACGCGCAGCTGCTGCAAACCGTGATGCTTCGCTCGATGCAGCAGGCGATTTACAGCCCGCACAACTCGGGTCACTTCGGCCTTGCATACAAGGGATACACGCACTTCACGTCACCGATTCGGCGTTATCCGGACTTGCTGGTGCATCGGGTGATCAAGGCAATCTTGTCGAAGCAGCCCTACGTGCCCGAAGTTTTCATCAACGCCGATGCCGCCGTTGCTCCTGCCGCCGCCCGGGCGGCCTTGCGGGCGTCGCATGGCCGCAAGCCGGTGGATGAAGGCGAAGGCACCGCGTTGTGGGAAAAACTCGGGTTGCTGTGCTCGGCCAATGAGCGGCGTGCGGACGATGCGTCGCGCGACGTTGAAGCGTGGCTCAAAAGTTATTACATGCGTGAGCGCGTGGGCGAGACGTACACAGGCACGGTCAGCTCGGTGGTCCCGTTCGGGGCCTTCATAGTGCTCGACGATTTGTATATCGAAGGCCTTGTGCACGTCTCCGAGCTCGGCACCGAGTATTTTCTGTACAACGAAGCGCTGCATGAGTTGCGTGGAGAGCGCACAGGTTTGCGTTACCGTTTGGGAGACCGCCTGACGGTGCAGGTAGCGCGCGTCGATCTCGAAGCGCGTCGTATCGATTTCAGGCTCGTCAAAGCAGATACGCGCAAATCGCTGTTGGCCGGTGCGCCGGAGCCGAAAGAGCGCAAGCGCGGTGAAACCGTGGACGAGCGCCGCGCGCGGCAGGCGAAAGTTGAGCGACGGCAGGTGCGGCGCGGACAATTACACAAGATCGGGGGCAAAGGCGTGCGCGGGCGCGACAGCAAGGTGCGAGCGGCGAAGCGCGGCCGATGAGCAAGCGCGCTTGATGAGCAAACAAATACTGGCCGGTTTTCACGCGATCGGCGCGCGCCTGAGACACGCGCCGGCGTCAATCGAAACAATTTACGTCGACGAGCGGCGGCGTGACGGCCGCATGGTCGACTTGCAGCAGCGCGCGAAGTCCCTGGGTGTGCGTGTCTCAGCCACCGATGCCGAGCGGTTGCGCGGCCTCGCAGGTGAAGCGTCGCATCAAGGGGTGGTCGCTCTTGCCGCCGAACTCGAGCATGCAGTCACGCTCGACGACGTCTTGAATCGCGTCGACGCGAACACGCTGCTGTTGTTGCTCGACGGTGTCACCGACCCGCGCAACCTCGGCGCGTGTTTGCGAGTAGCCGATGCTGCGGGTGTCAGCGCCGTGATCGTGCCACGCGACCGCTCGGCGGGGCTGACGCCATCAGCTCTGAAGGCTGCGGCGGGGGCCGCAGAAACCGTGCCGTTGATTGCGGTCACGAACCTCGCGCGCGCGATGGATGATTTGCGCGACGCAGATGTGCGCATGATCGGTGCGGTCGGCGAGGCCGAGCAGTCGTTGTACGAGCTCGATTTAACCGGGCCGCTTGCATGGGCTGTTGGCGCCGAAGATTTTGGCCTGCGCCGCTTGACGCGCGAGCGCTGCGACGCGCTGGCGCGCATTCCGCTGGCCGGACACGTTGAAAGTCTGAATGTCTCGGTAGCAACGGGCATTTGCCTTTTTGAATCGAAGCGGCAGCGCGTCAATCGACACAGCGCGGACGCTAGCTGACGCGTTGCATGAAAAGCCCATGAACGTGGCCGCGCGCGACCTTCTGTCAAGCGCGCGGCGACTCGCAGTGTTGACCGGTGCCGGTATCTCGGCGGAAAGTGGTGTTCCGACTTTTCGCGACATCACGAGCGGCCTGTGGGCCAAGTACGATCCTATGCAGCTCGCCTCCGAACGCGGGTTTCGCGCCGATCCGGCGCTTGTGTGGCGCTGGTACGCGTGGCGGCGCGGTCTGGTTACCCATGCACAAGCCAATGCTGGCCACCAAGCACTATCCGACGCGCGCTCTCAATTCGATGCGTTCGATTTGATTACGCAAAACGTCGACGGGCTGCACGCGCGAGCCGGCAGTTCACCGATCGAGCTGCACGGCAACATCCTGCGCACCGTGTGTCTGGCGCGCTGTGGCTTTCTCGAAATCGATCCGCAGCGTCTGCCCCCTGGTGAGCCGCCTCGATGTCCCAACTGCGGCGACTGGCTACGGCCCGATGTCGTCTGGTTTGGCGAAATGCTCGATCCGGTGAAGTTGCGCAAAGCACAGACAGCTGCTGCGGGCTGCGACGTGATGCTTGTGATCGGAACGTCGGGCCTGGTGTATCCGGCGGCAGGATTGCCCATCGAGGCTCGGCGCAGTGGCGCCAAGATCATCATCGTCAATCCGCAGCCGAGCGAACTCGACGAGCTTGCAACCGTTGTTGTGCGTGGCGCAGCCGCCGTGCAGCTGCCTGAGCTTCTTGCACTTGCCTGACAGACCCCCTCGCATTCGCCTGCTTTTCAGGCTAGAATCGCGCGCTTTTTCAAGCGCTTGTAGAGTTTTTCAGGCGCCTTCCTTGCCATACCGCCGATGTCGCAGAACACGGTGGGTGGCTTACTCCACAAGGAAATGTAATGCGTCATTACGAGATTTGTTTCATCGTGCATCCCGACCAGAGCGAGCAGGTCCCCGGGATGATCGACCGCTACAAGGCCATGATCGCCAACAATAAGGGTGCGGTTCATCGCGTCGAAGATTGGGGGCGCCGGCAATTGTCGTATCCGATCGACAAGCTGGCCAAAGCGCACTACGTGCTGCTGAACATCGAGTGCGACAGCAAGACGCTCGACGAGCTCGAAAACGCATTCCGCTACAACGACGCTGTGCTGCGGCACCTCACCGTCAAGATGAAGCGGGCCGAAACGGGCGCTTCTCCGATGATGAAGATCGTCGAGCGCGAAGAAGCGCGCAAGGCCTCGGCCGAGTCTGGCCAAGCGGGTCAGACGCATGCGCCTCCGCAGCAGGCAGCTGCGCCGGTCGCTGAGGCGGCGGCGTAGGCATTCACTTAAGACAGTCGCAACCGTGAGTGAATCAGCTACGCATTCGCGCGAAACTCGTTGCGAAAAGCGCGTTGCGCTACACGCCGGCCGGCGTTGCAGTGCTGGAAGCGAGCTTCGCGCACGAGGCCACGGTGACCGAAGCTGCCGCGCAGCGCAGGCTGGCGTTCGAGTTCGCCGCAATTGCGTTGGGTGCGGTAGCACAAGCGCTGGATCGCGAGCCGCTCGGCAGGCAAGCAATGCTCGATGGATTTATTGCGCCACGCACGCGTCGAACCACGCGGCTGGTGGTGCACGTTACGGAATACAAAATCAGCTAGGAGCTTGAAATGGCATTCGGAGCAGGACGAGGCAAATTCAAAGGCAAGGGCAAAGGCCCCCGGCGCGAGAACAAACAGAACGCGTTGTTCAAGCGCAAGCGGTTCTGCCGCTTCACCGTCGAGAAAGTCGAGCAGATCGACTACAAGGACGTGGATACGCTGCGCGACTTCATCGGCGAGAACGGCAAGATCACTCCGGCGCGCTTGACGGGCACCAAGGCGCATTATCAGCGCCAGCTCGACACAGCGATCAAGCGTGCGCGTTTTCTGGCGCTGCTGCCATACACCGATACGCATTGATCGCCAAGGGAACAGATCCATGCAAATCATTTTGTTGGAGAAGGTGATCAACCTCGGGCAGCTCGGTGACGTGGTCAAGGTCAAGCAGGGCTACGCGCGCAATTTTCTGATTCCGCAAGGCAAGGCGCGCCGCGCGACCGACGCTGCGATCAAGGAATTCGAAACACGCCGCGGTGATTTAGAGAAGGCGCAGTCGGATCGGCTGGCCGCCGCGCAGGCCGTTAACGCGAAGCTGAGCGGCTCGAGCGTGCGCATTCCGGCCAAAGCCGGCGTCGATGGCAAGCTGTTCGGCTCGGTGACTAATTTCGATATCGCCGAAGCGGTGGCCAAGCAAGGTTTCGACGTCAACAAGGGTCAGATTCGAATGCCGCAAGGGCCTTTGAAGGCCGTAGGCGAGCATCACGTGTCGGTGGCATTGCATACCGACGTGGTGGCGGACATCACGGTCATCGTGGTGGGCGAGCAAGGCTAGTTGCAGACGTGTGGTGAAGCTGATGGCGGCTGTAGGCCGCCATTTTTTTGCAGCGCCTTTCGCGCGGCCCTTGTTATAGTTTGAAGTCCACCTCCGCAGTGCCCAATCCTCGCCTGTGAACCAGCCGATCGATCCTCAGCTTGCGGCCGTCCGGCTTCCTCCGCACTCAATCGAGGCGGAGCAATCGGTGCTCGGCGGGCTGCTTCTCGACAACACCGCGTGGGACCGCATCGCCGATTTGATCGGCACCAACGATTTTTACCGACAGGATCATCAGTACATCTTTGGCGCGATCAGCCGGCTCGTCGATGCGAGCAAGCCCGCCGACTCGGTCACAGTGTTCGAAGCGCTGCGCAACACGGGTCGTGCGGAACAGGCGGGCGGGCTCGTCTATCTGAACTCGCTGGCGCAAAACACTCCATCAGCGGCAAATATCCGGCGCTATGCGGAGCTGGTACGTGAGCGCTCGGTACTGCGGCGCTTGGTCACCGCAGGCGACGAGATAGCGACCAGCGCGCTGAACCCCGCCGGAAAAGACACAAAGCAGATACTCGACGAAGCCGAGACCAAAGTTTTTCAGATTGCCGAGGAGGGTGCGCGCGGTCGCCAGGGATTCATCGAGATTCAGCCGTTGCTGACGCGCGTAGTTGAGCGGATTCAGGAACTATTCGAGCGCGCGAATCCGTCCGATGTCACCGGCGTGCCGACTGGGTTTGCTGATCTCGATTCAAAAACCTCAGGATTTCAGGCGGGGGACCTGATCATCATTGCCGGCAGACCGAGCATGGGCAAGACGGCGCTGGCGTTGAACATCGGCGAGCACGTCGCCCTCGACCAGGGTATGCCGGTGGCCGTATTTTCGATGGAAATGGGTGCGTCGCAGCTGGCGCTGCGCATGTTGAGCTCGGTCGGCAAGCTTGATCAGCAGCGTTTGCGAACCGGAAGATTGCAGGACGACGACTGGCCTCGGCTTACGAGCGCAATTCAGAAGATGCACGAAGCGCCGCTGTACATCGACGAGACAGCGGCAATGACCTCGATTGATCTGCGCGCGCGCGCACGCCGTCTGGCGCGCACGTGCGGCCGGCTCGGACTCGTCATCGTCGATTACTTGCAGCTGATGAGCGCGAGTGCCGTTGGCGAGAATCGCGCTACTGAAATCTCCGAGATCTCGCGTGGGCTCAAAGCTCTGGCGAAAGAGCTGGCGGTGCCCGTGGTCGCGCTGTCGCAATTGAACCGCACGGTGGAAACGCGTGTCGATAAGCGGCCGGTGATGTCGGATCTGCGCGAGTCCGGTGCGATCGAACAGGACGCCGACGTGATCCTGTTTATCTATCGCGACGAGGTCTACAACCCAGACACGACCGACAAGAATATCGCCGAGATCATCATCGGCAAGCAGCGCAACGGGCCAATCGGCCGTTTGAACCTGCGCTTTGATGGTCAGTACACGAAGTTCGAGAATCTGGCACGCAACACCTCGTACTGACCCGCGCATGACTTCGAACTTTCTTCCCGAACAGCGGAGTCCGCGGCCGCTGCGCAGCGTACTGCGTCGCCTAGTGCCGCGTGACGGGCGCTTTTATTCGTTGTTTGATCGACACGCCGAGCTTTGTGTTGAGGGCGTGACGGCGTTAGCACAATTGCTGTCCGACGTGCGCGACCTGGACGGCCGCGTGCGCGAGATCGAAGCGCTCGAAAAGCGCGCCGACTCCGTCGTCGATGACACGCTCTCTTTGGTCCGGCGCTCGTTGTTGCCGCCCTTTCCGCGGCGAGCAATTCACGCATTGATTAATCGGCTCGACGATATTCTCGACCTCACCGAAGACGTGGCGCAGTCACTGCACCTGTATCACGTAACGACGCTGACGCCGGATGCGCATCGGCTGGCGGCGCTCGCAGTGCAAGGCGCCGACAAGCTGCGCCAGGCGGTGGCGCAGCTGCAGTCGGTCGATGATCCGCGCGCCGTGCTCGCACTGTGCCAGGAAGTCGATGAATTCGAGGCGCAAGCCGACCATGTGATGCGCGCGGCGATGTCAAAACTGTTTCGCGACGAGGCAGACACGCGCCAGTTGGTGAAGCTGCGCGCGATTTACGAGCTGCTCGAGCAGCTGACTGATGCATGCAAGCACGCCGCCGCTGAAGTGCAGGCGCTGGCGTTGCGCTGAAGCGGGATAACAAATGACCACCACACTCTGGATCGTTGCGGTGCTGTTGATCCTGGTAGGCGTGGCAGGCACCGTGCTGCCGGCACTGCCCGGCGTGCCGCTAATTTTTGGCGGCGTGCTGCTCGCTGCGTGGATCGGTGATTTCCAGCGCATCAGCGTCTTTACCGTCGTTGTAATGGCGGTTCTCGCCGTGATCGGAATCGTGATCGACTACGTCGCCGCGGCGATTTCTGCCAAGCGAGCGGGCGCGAGCAAGCAAGGAATCATCGGCGCTGCTATCGGTACGGTTGCAGGCATCTTCACCGGCCTCTGGGGTCTGTTGTTCATGCCGCTGGCAGGCGCAGCGATTGGCGAATTTTTCGCGCACAAAGATGCATTTCGCGCCGGCAAGGTGGGCGCAGCGACCTGGTTCGGTTTGCTCGTAGGCACCGCGATCAAACTCGCGATCGCATTTACGATGATCGGCGTGTTTATCGCCGCATTGTTGATCTGAACAAAGTCGTGGCGAATGCGCGTTTGATCGACTCTAGGATGGCTCAGCAACCGGCGTCGTACTTGTTAGCTGGTCAGGCTTCGGAGTTGGAAAGGCTGCAACTTCAGTCTCGGGTATGGGAGCCTGCCGCTCAGTCCCTGCTCGCCGAACTTTCCAGTGGGGCCGGCAAGCGAGTGCTCGATATCGGTTGCGGCGTGAGGGGTTGGTTACGCCTCCTGAGCAGGTGGGTGGGTGCTACCGGATCAGTTGTCGGCACTGATGTTGACCAGCAGATGCTGGCAGGCGCCCAGCGCCTCGTCGATGACGAATGTCTCACAAACATAACCCTCGTCAAGGATGATCTCTTTGCAAGTCAGCTTCCACGACACTCATTTGATCTCGTGCACTCGCGATTCCAGATCGCTCCGCTCGGCCGGCCGGCAGAGCAGATCGCGGCATATAAACGTCTGGTGCGTCCTGGCGGCCTGCTCGTGCTGGAGGATCCTGACATCGCATCATGGCGCATCAACCCCGACGCGCCCGCGGTTCAGCGATTGATCATGCTGATCGAGCAAGGCTTTCGCGCCGCGAATGGAAACTTCAGTGCAGGTCGTGAGCTTCCGACCTTACTGCGCAGCGTAAACATTGAGCCACGCGTATCGGCGCACGTGGTGGCGCTACCTCCTGGTCACCCGTACCTTCGGCTGCCGATCCAATTCGCCACCGCGCTGCGGCCACGGCTTGAGACCTTACTGTCCCCACAGGAACTCAATGTCCTAATCCGAGAGGCGGAACGAGAAATTGCCCGCCCTGGCTCCTGGGGGACCACGTTCACGCTCGTGCAAGCGTTTGGCGCTTTGCAGGAGTAAGCGGACGCAGGGGCCAGCTTGATAACGGTAGCGGTACAGTTTGTGGTCGCGATTCCTGACGTTTCGTTTGCTTAGCTTGAACATCGATCGTGCAGAAAGGATTCGGCATGCAACACACTTACAAGGGCTCGTGTCACTGCGGCCGCGTGACGTTTGGACTGCGCGCAGATCTCACCGCCATCGTTGACTGCAACTGTTCCCTCTGCAGTCGCAAGGGCGCACTTTGGCATGCCACTGACGATTCAAATTTCGAAATCTTGAGCGGCGAGAATGATTTGCTTCTGTATCAGTTCGGCACGATGACTGCGAAACATTATTCCTGCCGTCATTGCGGCATCAGCACCTTCAGTCGTCCTCGCATTGCTCCAAGCGCCTGGGTAGTCAATGTTCGCTGCCTTGACGGCGTCGACATTTCGTCGCTGAAGCCTCAGGCGTTTGATGGACAGAATTGGGAGCAATCCGCGAAACTCTTTATGCAGAGCCATGCAAGGGGTGCGGTCTAGCGCATGGAGATCGTCCAGCCCAACCGAGCCACGCGCAGCTATACGCAACGCCTGGTCGCCGCACCGGGCGTGGTGTTTCCATTGCTGTGCCCAGTGCGGGAAGCAGATTGGATTGAAGGGTGGGATCCGATTCTCGTCGTC
>DATLMT010000129.1:0-5547 GCA_035537135.1 Burkholderiaceae bacterium
CAGCTTGCAGGCTACAACGGCGCGCGAAGACTTTCCGTTGCGTATTGTGGCTGCATTCTTCGGCCTTGGCGTCGACCCGCGCGTCGGCATTGAACAGGTGCGGGCCCGGCAGCGGGTGAACAACGACAAGCTGCGCTTCGGTCCCGTCAAGCTGATGACCGATGGCTCGATCCAGGCCTTCACCGCGCGACTCAAATGGCCGGGGTACTACGACGGGCATCCGAACGGAATCTGGAACATTGCACCTGCGCAGCTACATGACGTGGTGGCCGCTTATCACGAAGCTGGATTGCAGCTTCACATCCACGTGAACGGCGACGAAGCATCCGAGGTTGCGATCGCTGCACTCGGTGCCGCACTCGCACGCAAACCTCGTCCCGATCACCGCCACACGCTGCAGCATCTTCAGATGGCGGACGAAGCGCAGTTTCGGCGCATTCGGGCATTGGACTTGTGCGTGAACCTGTTTGCTAATCACATTTTCTACTGGGGCGACATCCATCACGACGTGACGATGGGGCCTGAGCGCGCTCATCGCATGGATGCAGCTGGAAGTGCCGTCGCATACGGCATTCCGTTCAGCGTTCATTCCGACGCGCCGATCACACCGATGGCACCGCTTTTTACCGCTTGGTGCGCGGTCAACCGCGTCACAGCGTCCGGCCGTGTGCTGGGTTCGAATCAGCGCATTGGCGTTGATGATGCACTGCGCGCCATCACTCTCGGATCGGCGTATACGCTGCACCTCGACGACGAAGTGGGCAGTATTGAAGTCGGCAAGCGGGCGGACTTTGCCGTTCTCGCTGACGATCCGCTGAAGGTGCCACCCGACGCATTGAAGGATGTTCGGGTTGTCGGCACGATGGTGGGCGGGGTGCCGTTTGAGCCGCCCGCAGCAACGTAACCGACCCCAACTGCAGCATGTCTGATCCGCCGGCCGTGCCGCTGACCGTGATCGGTGGCTTTCTTGGCGCCGGCAAGACCACATTGCTGAATGAATTGCTCGCGCAGGCCGACGGCCGTCGCATCGCCGTGCTGGTCAACGACTTCGGCGATCTGCAAATCGATGCGGCGCTGATCTCGCAGCGCAGCGCTACCACTATCGGACTGCGCAACGGTTGTGTGTGCTGCTCGCTGGCAGGCGGTCTCGTCAACGCGTTGTTGGAAGCGCTTGCGCTCGATCCGCGCCCTGACCATGTCGTCGTCGAAGCCAGCGGTGTCAGCGATCCGCGACGCATCGCGCAGGTCGCGCGCGCCGGCGCAGGTTTTTCTCCGGAAGCAACGCTGGTGATTGTCGCTGCAGATCAGATCGAAACGCTTGCGCGAGATCGCTATGTCGGCGACACCGTGATCGCACAGCTGGCGGCGGCGGATCTTCTCATCCTGAACAAGGTGGATCTCGTCGACGAGGCGCGCAAGCGCCAGGTGCGCGAATGGCTTAAATGCCATGCACCGCCGGCTGCGCTGATCGAGGCCCAACACGCAAATGTACCCATTGAAATCATGCTCGGCCCGATGCCACAAGTGAATCGAGAGCACGGCGCAGGTCGGCACGCCCACATCCCGTCGCTACTCCGGTTGTCTGGAGATTCGTCACAGCGACGCTCATTGCTCGGCGTGCAGGAAAGCAACCACACCGCTCGCTTTGCGACCCGCGTCTTCCGTTCCGCCACACCGATCGACGAGACGAAGCTCCGTGAAGTACTTGACCAACTTCCGCGCGGCGTCCTTCGCCTGAAGGGTTTCGTGCGTCTCAATTCGAGCCCTCAGCGCGTGCGTCTCGTGCAGGGCGTGGGCGCGCGCTGGACGATCTGCGATGCTGACTCCAATGTCGAGCAGGACGGCTGTGCCCTGGTGCTGATCGGCCCAAAGGAATTGCTTGCCGGTGAAGACTTCTCGAGAATTCGAGCGCTGTTCTGAACGTCGTCAAAGGATGGGCCAACTCGTGGTTACGATGCATGATGCTGGAGTGCATCGCGTACTGCGGCATCGAGCATTGGTCAGGCGCGCGACGTAATCGCGGGCCCGGACCAGCGACGCGTCCAACGTTGAACAAGTCGCATGAGTGGACGAGAAACAGGTGTGGGGAGCTTGCAAATCATCAGTTCAACAATCCAGGGCGACGTGTACGACACATCACGCGCCAAAAGACCTTTCGCGAGCCAGCTCACCGCATTTCGCTTCTCGCCTGTGCGAAAGCCGATCATCGCGATATAACAGAAAAACAGTCCCCGCGACCAACGGTGCAGGAGCTTTGGCATGTTCGGTCGTCGTAGCCGCAGTCTCTCGAGCATCAATTCGTGTGACTTCGTCATCGTGACTAAATTGCTCGACATGCTGCCGGGCACTTGGCGATACCCCGTGAGGTACTCCGGAACGACGCTCACGCGATATTGCTCCGCGATTCGCAGCGCCAAGTCCCAGTCCTCACATCCTTGAGCGCCCTCCGAACGAAACCTCGGTTCATAGCCGCCAACCCGTTCAAGGCAGGTCTTTCGCATCATCGGTACGCTTGCATTACCGATGAAGTTGAGCGCCGTTAGGGCATCGGCCGCCTCGCCTTCAACTTTCCAGGGATGTGACGCGCGAATCGTCGCGCCTCTCTCGTCAATCCCTAACCACCACGTGTAATTGAGACCGACTAAATCGTCCGACACTTCCAGGCACTTGACCTGCTTCTCAATCTTCGATGGGAGCCACGTGTCGTCGGCATCCAAGGGCGCAATGTATTTACCTCTGGAGTGCGCGATTGCAGTATTTCGCGCCACGGCGACCCCCTGATTCAGCTGCTGGATCAGATGGACACGCCGATCCGCGGCTGCCGCAGCGCGGACAATGCCAGCCGTATCGTCGCTCGATCCGTCATCGACGACGAGTACTTCGAGATTCCGATAGGTCTGCGACAGAGCGGAAGCAAGCGTGTCGGAGATGAAGGCCGCTGCGTTGTATGCGGGAATAATCACAGACACCAAGGGCTGCGCGTTCGGGGCGTTCATCTAAGGTGTGTGCGACCCTTCGTCACTCACGAACCAGCAATGACTTCAGGTAATAGGGAGTTCATACGATTCCTGACACCAGTTTCTTAGCGAGCGCGGACGAAGGGATAGTCATGTTCAACGAACCGCTAGGTAACGAAATTTCGCATATCAGGCGCTGGCGCGCGCCCCACGATCTCTTCCACAGCTTTGGCAACCTGGAGCAAATGCGCATCCTCACCCGGCGCAGAGCAGAGCTGCAGGCCTACCGGCAATGTTCCGCACAGATGGTGAATCGGCAATGAAATGCCGCACTGCGCGAACATGTTGCCAGGCCGTGTGTTCTGGGTGTTGAGCTTGTTCCACGCGCCGGCTTTCTCCACTGTGTCGCAGCCAGACAGTGGCCCTGGTACGACCACTACTGTCGGCGTGATCCATGCGTCAATGCCTCGCATCCGCTCGCGCATCAGGGCGACCAGTTCCACGCGCCGTCTTTCCAGTCGCAGATATTGATCTGCAGTGACGTCGAGGCCGACACCTGCTCGGGCCTGTACCACTGGGTCCATGTGTTTCTTGTTGGCAGCGAAGCGCTCGCGGCCGAAAAACGCAAGCCATTCGGCAGGCAGCATGTGCGCGAACAACGGGTCGTGCTCACGCGACTCGGGAACTGAAACAGGCACGAGTTGCGCGCCACGCGAGCGCAACCGCGCCAATGCATCGTCGAAACACGCGCGCACATCGCTATCGACATTGTCAAAGTAATGCTCGGTTGGGACACCCAGGATCAATCGATCGATCGGTTGCGGCGATGGGCTGTCTCGGCCGCGCACAGCGGCCTCGACAAACGCGGCGTCGGCAGCGCTGCTCGTAAACACGCCCAGACTGTCCATGCTCTTCGACAGTGGAAACACACCCTCCACTGGCCAGTAGCCGGGACTTGTCTTGTAGCCGACGACTCCGCACAGCGCCGCAGGCCAGCGAACCGAGCCACCGGTGTCACTACCAAAAGTGATAGCGGCCATTCCCGCTGCCATTGCAACTGCCGAGCCGTGACTCGAGCCGCCGGTCATTCGTGCAGTTTCGGGATCACATGGGTTCCGAGGCATGCGGTGCGTTAGATTGATACCGCCCATCGCGAACTCGGTCGTAACGGTTTTGCCCAGAATCACGCAGCCCGCGCGCTCCAGTCGCGTAACAAATGGGCCCTGCGGCGGTACAAGGTCGCTCACATCGACACGGCTGCCGGCATTCGTTGGCATGCCGCGGACACTGTACAAATCTTTCAGCGCGATCGGCAGGCCCATTAACGGACCGAGATCGATTCCCGCCGCTTGCATTGCGTCCACTGCGGTGGCACGGGTCAATGCGCCCTCCTGATCGATGTACGAATAGGCCGCAAGGCACGGCTGCAGGGCATCGATTCGCGCGAGGATCGCCTGCGTGACATCGCGTGAACGCAGCCGACCCGCGCGGAACGCCGTCGCGAACGACTCCAAACTGATGGCGTCGAACGGAAATTCAGGCAGGCTCACGACGAACTTTCACGGCGAGCTCGCGCCGCGCCGCTCACTCCACGCGCGGCCAGGTACGGCTGCGAGCAGCTCGCGCGTGTACGCATGGCGCGGTTGGGCGAAGACACTTTTTGTCGGCCCCATCTCAACGATTCCGCCGTGGCGCATTACGGCGATGGAATCACACACCTGCGCAGCAACGCGCAGGTCATGCGTGATGAAGAGCATCGTCAGCCCGAGGCGGTCGCGGATCTCAGCCAGAAGCCGAAGGACCTGCTCCTGCACCGAGACATCCAGCGCCGATACTGGCTCGTCCGCAACCAGAATCTCAGGATCAAGCGCTAACGCTCGCGCGAGCCCGATCCGCTGGCGCTGACCACCTGAGAACTCGTGCGGGTAACGGTCCGTGGCTCGCGCATCGAGTCCGACGAGCTCGAGCAGCTCGCGCGCGCGTTGCAGCGCCTCGACCGCACGCATGCCATGCACCACTGGACCTTCTGCAATGATGTCGCCTACGGTTTGCCGCGGATCAAGCGAGCTGTAGGGATCCTGAAACACCATCTGGATGCGCTTCCTGACAGGCCGAAGCCCTGCTTGTGACAGTTTCGCGAAATCGACATCGCCAATCCGGATCTCACCCGCATCGGGCTCGACAAGACGCGTGACACAACGCGCGATCGTGGACTTTCCTGAACCCGATTCGCCGACGATTCCAAGCGTCTCACCGCGGCGGATCTCAAAGCGCACCGCCTTCGCTGCATGAACAGATCTAACCGCACGACCAAACAAGCCTCTGCGCGACCGATAATTTTTTTCGAGGCCTGCGACATGCAGAGCGACCGCTTCGCGCGAGAAATCCTTGTTGCCCGCAGCAGGAACCAGACTCGGCACAGCCGCCAGCAACATGCGCGTGTAATTCTCACGCGGCGCTTCCAAAATATCGCTCGCCGTACCCTGTTCGACTACGCGACCGTGCTGCATTACTACGATGCGGTGCGCGATCTCGGCGACCACGCCGAAATCGTGAGTGATGAAGAGCACGCCCATGTGGCGCGCTCGCT
>DATLMT010000130.1:0-2245 GCA_035537135.1 Burkholderiaceae bacterium
TTCAACGAAGCACAGGTTCTGACGCTCGCGGCCAGTCTCGATCAGGGGTCCGAGCATCCGCTGGCGCACGCTATCGTTGAAGCGGCGCGCAAGGACGGCCTCACTCTCGAGAAGGCAGAAAGCTTCGAATCCACAAGCGGCATTGGAGTGCGTGGAGTCGGTCGTGGGCAGCGGCTGGCTCTCGGTAACACCGCGCTGATGCAAGATGAACGAGTCGAACTTGCACCATTGCTCGATCAGGCAGAAGAATTGCGCAAGAGAGGCGCGAGCGTGATGTTTCTGGCAGTCGACGGCAAGCTCGCCGGACTGCTTGCCGTTGCGGATCCAGTCAAGTCGACAACGGCCGAAGCCTTGGCGCAGCTACGCAACGAGGGCGTCCGTATCGTGATGGCGACCGGTGACGGCTGGACTACAGCGCGGGCAGTTGCAGGTCAGCTTCGAATCGACGAGGTAATTGGCGAAGTGAAGCCGGCGGATAAGGTGCAACTAGTCAGTCGCCTGCAAGCTGATGGAAAGAAGGTCGCGATGGCCGGCGACGGGATCAATGATGCACCGGCGTTGGCAAAGGCCGATGTCGGAATCGCGATGGGCACAGGCACCGACGTCGCGATGTATTCGGCGCATGTGACGCTGGTGAAGGGTGACCTGCGCGGCATCGCACGGGCGCGTCTGATATCGCGGCAGGCGGTGCGCAACATGCGGCAGAACCTCGGCTTTGCGTTTATCTATAACGCGCTCGGAGTGCCGATCGCGGCTGGCGTGTTGTTTCCTTTTACCGGGCTTCTGTTGTCGCCGATGATCGCAGCGCTGGCGATGAGCTTGAGTTCCGTATCAGTGGTGGGCAACGCGTTACGCCTGCGTACCGCAGCTTCCGAAATCAGCCGCCATCCGGTTTAGCTGCGCGATGCAGGAACAACTCCATGGTTCGTATGAAAATGAATCCAAAGACGCAAAGTGCCCACGTCAGGGCAACGACGTAAGGGCCTGCGTTCGGTAAGAATGGAATTCCTGCGACGTTTAGCCAGAGGGCCGCAACGGCGATGAGCGAACCCGCGTAAACGACGACAACCCATGCTGGAAATCGTCCTTCGACAGAACGACGACGGCGAAACTGGATTGCGAGGAGGGCGGTAAAGATCAAAGCAGCGACGGCGCTGGACAGCGGCCACGTGATCGTGTGTGGAATACGAAGCAGATTTAGAAGTGTGGGAATTAAAGCTAGAGCGGTAACCAGCAGGCCCCCTTCAATGTAAAGACGCACGAGGCGAAGGTGCCGATCCGACAACTCACCGCCCAATGCACCTCGCAGGGTGACCACGATTGCCGAAAAACCGACAAATGACAGCGACAGCGCTGCGAGACGGAGAAGGTAGTCAGATTCGGCGGGTGTCACGATGCATGCCTCAGAAAGTATGTGTGCAGGTTCGGCGCACTCCAGCGCTTTCAACTGCTGCGCTTTTTTTGCATCTTCATCTGGACATCGCGTGCGCGCGGCGACCAGCGGCTCTTGATGTAGGCCAGCACGTCCCAGATTTGCTGATCAGACAACATCGGGCCGAATGCGGGCATGTCGCTTTGATACCCGGGCGGGCCGTATGGCGGCGTAAGGCCGAACTTGGTTAAGCCGAACAACGTGTCGTCGTCGTGATGCCACGTATGCCCGGAGTCGTCGTGCGGCGGTGCCGGCATTCGGCCGTTCGGCAACCGCGAACGCCATTCAGGTTGCCCTTCGAGGTTGGCACCGTGACAGGCTGCGCAGTGCTGGTCGTAGACCACCTTGCCCGTCGCGACCTGACGGGAGTTTGACGGGTCGGCCCGCATCGCCTGATCCTCGCTGCAAGCTCCGATAAGGACTAAACAGGAGATTGTGGCGACGCATACAAATCTAGTCGCATTGCAGTTCGGTGCGGTGACGTTGATCAGGATCGGCGCCGCGATTTGTACGCACCTGTCGCTTCAAAATTGATGCTTATGAATGCCCAGCTTCAGCCACCGATCTCGCCGCCGTCATTGCGCGTGATTGCCAGCACCGATGAGCGCGGCGGCATATCGTCGCGAAAGTCCGGCCAGCGCGTCGACGGTTTCTCGAACGTCGAGCCCTTTTCGTCGCCGGGGTGCTGCACGGAAAGGAACAGCGTCCTTCCATCGGGCGTGAATTCGGGACCGCAAATCTCGCTGCCGCGCGGGCCATTGAAGAAGCAGCGCGTCGCGCCTCGCCCTGGTCCACTTACCGGTGCCGCGTACA
>DATLMT010000131.1:0-15588 GCA_035537135.1 Burkholderiaceae bacterium
TTGCTACTACTCAAGGATCTTAGCGACGACACCGGCACCGACGGTTTTGCCGCCTTCGCGCACGGCAAAGCGCAGTCCTTCTTCCATGGCGATCGGGGCGATCAGCGCTACTTCCATCTGGATGTTGTCGCCCGGCATCACCATCTCGGTGCCCGCCGGCAGCTGGATCGAGCCGGTCACATCGGTGGTGCGAAAGTAAAACTGCGGCCGATAGCCATTGAAGAACGGCGTGTGTCGGCCCCCTTCTTCTTTGCTCAGTACATAGACTTCGGCGTTGAACTTGGTGTGCGGGGTGATCGAGCCGGGCTTGGCCAGCACTTGCCCACGCTCGACTTCTTCGCGCTTGGTGCCCCTTAAAAGCACGCCAACGTTGTCGCCCGCCTGGCCTTGGTCCAAGAGCTTTCTGAACATCTCGACCCCGGTGCAGGTGGTCTTCAGCGTGGGCTTGATGCCGATGATCTCGATCTCGTCGCCTACTTTGACGATGCCGCGCTCGATTCTTCCGGTGACGACGGTGCCGCGACCGGAGATGGAAAATACGTCTTCGACCGGCATTAGGAAGGCGCCGTCGATCGCTCTTTCGGGAGTGGGGATGTAGCTGTCTAAGGCTTCGGCGAGCTTCATGATGGACACTTCGCCCAGATCGCCTTTGTCGCCTTCCAAAGCGAGCTTGGCGCTGCCTTTGACGATCGGGGTGTCGTCGCCCGGAAATTCGTATTTGCTGAGCAGCTCGCGCACTTCGATCTCGACCAGCTCTAAGAGCTCGGCATCGTCGACCATGTCGACTTTGTTCAGGTACACGATGATGTAGGGCACGCCGACCTGGCGCGCCAACAAGATGTGCTCGCGCGTCTGCGGCATCGGGCCGTCAGCGGCCGATACAACCAGAATGGCGCCGTCCATCTGGGCCGCGCCGGTGATCATGTTTTTCACATAGTCGGCATGCCCGGGGCAGTCGACGTGGGCATAGTGGCGATTGGCCGTCTCGTACTCGACGTGCGCGGTGTTGATGGTGATGCCGCGTGCCTTCTCTTCGGGTGCCGCATCAATCTGGTCGTAGGCCCGTGCCTCACCGCCAAACTTGCTCGCCAGCACGCTCGTCATGGCCGCCGTTAACGTGGTCTTGCCATGATCAACGTGACCTATCGTGCCTACATTCACGTGCGGCTTGGTCCGCTCAAACTTGCCCTTCGCCATCGCTAACTCCTCACTGCTTGTCTCTGATTGCTTCTTAAGTTGGTGCCCATGATGCGGATCGAACGCATGGCCTCTCCCTTACCAAGGGAGTGCTCTACCACTGAGCCACATGGGCCTCGTGATCGTTGATAAGGCCATGTCTGCTTTGTTGCTCGCGCTCGCTGTACCTCGGCGTACTGTCCTCATGATCGCGTCGCGCATCCACGGCCTTCTCAACGGCACGGTTGTTGTTTTCGTAGCTGATGTTTATCTGTGATGTGTTTAGTGGAGCGGGTGAAGGGAATCGAACCCTCGTCGTAAGCTTGGAAGGCTTCTGCTCTACCATTGAGCTACACCCGCCCGACGAATCTTGTTTCCGCATCCGCGCTCGTCCGTTCGCTTTGGAGGTTGCAGTGGTGGAGGAGGTTGGATTCGAACCAACGTAGGCGTAAGCCAACAGATTTACAGTCTGCCCCCTTTAACCACTCGGGCACCCCTCCGCGGCGAACCGCAAAGTATGGTTGCGGAACAAAGGCTTGTCAAACCGACTCGCAAATTTGGTGCTTCGCAGCGCCTAAGCCCCATGCTTCAGTGCCGACGGGAAGCAACTAGTGAAGGACATCAGTGGGGTTTGTAATGACTCACTCTCCCACGGAGCCATACGCTACAAAAGTTCCCGTAAATTGACCGTTTAGTGCATACGCTCACCACAGCATGGCCTGATGCGTTTTGCGACGATAATTGTGCAATGCATCAAAATAACTCGGCTCGCCTCTCGCGCGAATCTCTGGTAGCGCAGCTCGGACCCCACCATCGCGGTCGCGTATTGCAACACCTTCGTGGGTTGCCGGCGCGCGATCTGTGGCTTCGGTTCGGGTATGCAGTTACCGACGACGCACTACAGCTGTATGTTCGCAAGCTGCATTTCAGCCGCGACGCAGTGTTCGGTGTTTTCGACGAAACAGCGGAGTTGTTGGCGCTCGGACACTTGGGTTTTGACAAGAGTGCGCCATTCGTAACCGCGGCGGAATTCGGTGTCTCAGTGCTGCCGCATGCCCGGCGCCAAGGGCTCGGGTTACGTCTGCTGGAGCGAGCGGCCATTCATGCGCGCAATCGCGGCGCGACGCGCTTGCTTATGACTTACATGCCGGAGAACGCTGCGCTGAAGCACCTTGCCCAGAAGGCTGGCATGGATCTGGTCCCCGATATTGATGAGCCTCGCGCTACTCTCGCTCTGGGTCCGCCGACCGCAGCATCGCTGATGGACGAAACATTTTCCGAAATGCTAGCGGCTATCGATCTCGGATTTCGGGTCGCGAACGCCGACGCAGCACAAGCGCGATTTACATCTGCTTGAACAGGTGTGTGTAGTTCCGGCTGACCTCGAGCTTCTCGTTGTGCCCCTTGATCAGAACCAGCTGACGTCCGCGGAAGTCGCGCGTCACTCCGGCTATCGCCTTCGCGTTGACGATTGTGCCTCGGTGAATCTGCCAGAACTGCGCTGGGTCGAGCTCTTCGATCAATTCCTTGATTGGCTTCCGAATCAGCGCTTCGAATGATTCGGTTTGCACGCGCGTGTACTTCTCGTCGGACGTAAAAAAAAGAATCTCTGCGGCCGGTATCAAGCGTAGCTGCTGCCCAACGCTGGCCTGAATCCACTGCAGATGACTGCGTGACGCGGCACCACCGGTCGAATCGAGCTTCGCACTCAGCTGACCAAGCAGGGCGCCCAGATCGCTGGGCTTCGAACCGAGGCGCTGCTTCAAACGCGCCACGGTGATCGCGAGCCGCTCCGCCTCAGCCGGCTTTAGGACGTAATCGATCGCGCCATGCTCGAAGGCATCCACTGCGTATTCGTTGTAAGCAGTGATAAATACAACGTGGCACGCGTCGCCAACGTGGCGCGCCGCCTCGATCCCGGTCATGCCAGGCATTCGAATGTCGAGAAATGCCAGATCCGGTCGATGAGCATGCACCGCTGCCACCGCTTCTTCGCCGTTCTTCGCTTCGGCTAACACCTGCAGATCCGGCCAGACTTCGGTGAGCCGCGCGCGTAACTGCTCGCGCATTAAACGCTCATCGTCCGCAATGATCGCTGTCGGCATCAGCCGATTCTATGCGCTCGTCTTGGCGTCCGATCGCGCGTCTGTCTCGAATGTATACGGCACTTCAATCGTCACGATCGTGCCGCTGGGCGAATTCGCCTCGATCGACAGTTTTGCGGCTCCGCCGTACAAGGCAGCTAGCCGCTCGCGCACATTTGCAAGCCCTACGCCGCTGCCTGACACTGCCGCTGCCGCGAACCCAAGCCCCGAGTCGGCCACCGTGACGCGCAGACGGCCGCTCGATATGTCTGCTGAGATCGTCAGCGAACCGCCTTCGGGTTTCGGCTCTAGTCCGTGCTTGATCGAGTTTTCGACAAGCGACTGGAGCATCATCGGTGGAAACTGCGCTGAACTCAATCCTTGCGGAACGATGACCGAGTACTGCAGCCGGTCTTCCATCCGGTATTTCAAAATCTCCAGATAAGAGCGGCACAACTGAACTTCCTTGCCGAGCGTCGTCGATCCTTCCCGCATTTGCGGCAGCGCTGCGCGCAAGTACTGGATCAGGCTCTTTTGCATTTTCGACGCGGTTGACGGCTCGGTTTCGATCAAATAGTCGACCGATGCCAGTGTGTTGAATAAAAAGTGCGGCTCAACCTGTGCTTGCATCGTCTTTAACTGCGCTTCGGCGAGCTGGCGCTTCAGGCTTTCTCCGACCGCTGTCTCCGTTGCCGCTTCCGCGCGCCGCTCGGCACGTTTTTTCCCGCCTAAGACGACCTTGACGATGATGCCCGCCAGAATCAGCAGCATCACAAAACTCATCAGCCAATCCCCGGTCTCCTCGCGATACCGGCGCGTCTCACGCGCAATCTGGCGCTCGACTTGTTGCTCAACAATCTCTTCGATCTGGTCACGTGCCTTGTCGAGAGCCAGCGCGAGCTGCTGTGGGTCTTGCGTGAATTCGGGACTTATTGTGATGGTGCGCCCGTCTTCCTCGACGGTTACCCCGGCGGGCTCAGCTGCCGCAGTTTCGGTATCGGCTTTCGCCTCGGGCGGACGGCGCTCAACGCGAACACCCTTTTCATCAATCACGACCGACACCTGCTCGCCCTTGTCACCGGCAACAATGCGCAAGCCTTTGTCGTCGATCTTCACGCTGGCGTCGCCTTTTGCCTTGGAAGGCTTACCTGACTTTGGCGAAGGCGGATTTTCTCCGGGCGCCTGAATCCGTACACCGTCGGGTGCAATCTGCAGATTGACCTGTACGCGATCCTTGCCGTCACCCATTTTGACGACGACCACGGGCTCGCTGTTGAAAAAAACACTGTCGGCAATCGCGCCAATAATCAGTAACAGCAACGCGACCAGGAAAAACTTGAACCAACCCACCGTTGCGAGCCAGTCTCCGATGCGAGCGCCGACGCGCTTGACTGTCGGCGCGGACGCGCGACCGGCGTCCGCCGCTGCATTACGAAGCCACGCGGCCTTGCTCCTGCGCGTTGGTGGCTGAGCGGGTTGCTTCGCGCCCTCCGTCCCCGCGGATGCTGACGTCTGTTCGTTGCCGTTTTCGGTTGTCATCAGCACACTTTATAAGCCGCAGCACACGAACACCAATTCGGTGCGACAGGGTGCAGATATCAAGCAACAGACTGCACCGAACGCGTTTCGGCGGTAATCGCAGCACGAACAAAAAGGCCCGGACGCGCCGGGCCTCTGCTCTCGCTGCGTCGAACCTACAGCGCCGCTTTCGCCTCCTGCACGGTTGGCACCGCAAGCTGCGAGGGTTGATGCAACCGGATAATCACTGGCTCCATATGAATGACCTGCGAAGGCTCGGCTTTTGTCCGCGCTTGCTTTTCATGCAATGCACCGCCCGCCGTGGCGACCAAACCGAGCCCGAAGACTGCGGCCAGTGCCGCGCTCAGAATGCGAATCGAATGGGATGTGCGATACATGGTGTTCTCCTTCGTTGCGTCTGCCTGCGTTGACAGCAAATGTAGGCAGTCGGAGCGCGCAATGCGATCGGAGTGCGACGAAGTGCGCAAATAGTGGAGCGAACTGCAGGCTCGCCGAACTTCCGGAGTGAATTCGCCTTTCAGCTCGACGAATGCCGCGTTCGGTAAGGATTGCTGCGATGACCGGCGATTGCGGCAGAATCCTTGCTGCAGCGAAGGTGCGTCAATAAGGAGACTGCGATGCAATTCACCGGCTGGGACAACCCGATGGGCACCGATGGCTTCGAGTTCATCGAATACGCCGCTCCCGATCCCGCAGCACTTGGCCACCTATTCGAAACGATGGGCTTTTTAGCGGTGGCGCGGCACAGGCACAAGAATGTCACGCTGTACCGGCAGGGCGGCGTCAACTTCATCATCAACGCCGACCCCGATTCTTTTGCCCAGCGCTTCGCGCGGCTGCATGGACCTTCGATTTGCGCGATTGCGTTTCGCGTGCAGGACGCGGCGCAGGCTTATCGCCGTGCGCTAGAGCTGGGCGCGTGGGGATTCGATTCCAAGTCAGGTCCGATGGAGTTGAACATTCCGGCGATCAAGGGCATTGGCGACTCGCTGATTTACTTTGTAGACCGCTGGCGCGGCAAGAATGCAGCTGCGCCTGGTGAGATTGGCGACATCAACATTTACGACGTCGACTTCGAGCCAATTGCAGGTGCCCCGTCGAACCCGGCGGGCTGCGGTTTGATCTTTATCGATCATCTGACGCACAACGTACATCGCGGACGGATGAAAGAGTGGGCTGAGTTTTACGAGCGCCTGTTCAACTTCCGCGAAGTCCGTTACTTCGATATCGAAGGCCAGCTGACGGGTCTGAAGAGCAAGGCTATGACGAGTCCTTGCGGAAAGATCCGCATTCCGATCAACGAAAGCTCAGACGACAAGAGCCAGATTGTCGAATACCTCGACGAATATCGCGGCGAAGGCATACAACACGTCGCGTTGGCGACCGGTGACATTTACGCGACGGTGCGGTCGATGAAGCAAAATGGCGTCGCCTTTCAGGACACGATCGATACATACTATGACCTGATCGACACGCGACTGCCGAATCACGGTGAGTCGCTGTCCGAGTTGAAACTGCTGCGTATTTTGATCGACGGCGCGACGCATCAAGGTGCGCCCAACGAATTGCTGCTGCAGATCTTTACGCAGACGGTGATCGGCCCGATCTTTTTTGAGATCATTCAACGCAAAGGCGACGAAGGTTTCGGCGAGGGCAACTTCCGTGCGTTGTTCGAATCGATCGAGCTCGATCAGATCCGTCGCGGCGTGCTCAAGTCCGATGCAAAGGCGACTGTATAACGCATGGCCGTCCCCCCCGTCACCTATGGCGCCAGCGAGCGCCCGCCCCGTGGCGATTACTCCGAGGCACGCGACGACTACACATGCCAGCAGCACTGGGAGCGCTACACGCCCGACGAACATGCTATGTACGCGCGCCTATTCGCGCGCCAGGTCAAGCAGGCGCCGGCCCAAGCGTGTGACGAATTCATCGTGGCACTGGACGAGCTTGGCGAGGCCGATCACATTCCGCGCTTCGAATCGATCAGCGAGTCACTTCGCCGTGCGACCGGCTGGGAAGTTGTTGCGGTGCCAGGGCTCATTCCGGAGCACGCGTTCTTTTCGCTGCTCGCGCATCGTCGCTTTCCGGTCACGGTGTGGCTACGGTCGCCGTCCGAGTTTGATTACATCGTCGAGCCCGACGTGTTTCACGATCTTTACGGCCACGTGCCGCTGCTGTTCAACCGTGTGTTTGCCGATTACATGCAGGCGTTCGGACGCGGCGGGTTGAAGGCGCAGGGGCTTAAGGCGCTCGAATATCTGGCCCGTTTGTATTGGTACACGGTGGAATTCGGCTTGATCGCGACTGCGCACGGCTTGCGCGTTTATGGCGCGGGCGTTTTGTCGTCGGTCGGCGAAACGCAATATGCCTTGACTAGCGCGCAACCGCAGCGTCTTGCCTTCGATCTAAAGCGGGTTTTGCGAACACCATACAAGATCGACGATTATCAATCGGCTTACTTTGTCGTCGAGTCGTTCGATCAATTGTTCGAAGCAACGGCGCCGGACTTTTCACCACTGTACGAAGAGATCGCGGACCTGCCAGCGCTTGCACTTGATTCCACGCTGCACGGCGAAAAATCGTATCCGCCGAACGCAGGGAAAATTGTCGTCGCGTAAGCAGCGCGCGTCACTGCGCCTGAGCTGGCACGCCACCCGGAATAATCGGCTGCGGAACCTGCTGCGGCGGCATTTGCTGCTGCTGGATTTGCTGCGGAGTTAGTGGTTGCGGAACCGGTTGCTGCGGCATTGGTTGCTGCGGGACCTGCTGCGGCGGTTGCGCCGGAAACTGTTGCGGCATTTGCGGCATCGGCGGTGGCTGCGGCACCGACCGCGATGTGGCTGGGCGCGGAATGTTGGGCGCTCCTTCGCTGCTTGGCGCAGTTAACGTGTTGCCCTCGCGGAAAAAATTTGGTGCTGCCGGAAGGCCGCCCAGCTGCGCAATCGGCCGCGCAGGCAGTCGAACTTCCTGGCGGCCGCCGCCGGCTTCGAGTACCACCAGATCCGACGTTACCGATACCAGCTTCATGCCGGGTGCGACTTCCTGCCCGATCAAATACACGCGCGCCGGCTTGCCGTCGACAACCAGTACTGCGCTCGAGTCCTTACCCGCCGAAAATATCCCGAGTGCCTGCACGTTGCTAGCCACCGCCTGCACCACGTCGACCTTGCCGAACATCCGCGCCGAAGCCATCGGATCGGGATCGCGTAACGGCGGTGGCGGCAGCGGCGGCGGCGCCGCGATTGGGGCCGGAGTGAAAATGCGAATACCCCAATAGGCCGCGATCGCCATTACGCCGGCGAAGAAAACCAGGTGAACCGCAGCGAATGCAAACTTTTTCACGATAGACAGTCCAATGTACTGCGTCAGCTCATCATGTATTAGTCCGTGAAGCATCCCCTTTCCGGGGGGTAGGGCAGCCGACTTGCGTTGATAATATCTCTCGCACCCTCGGTTGTCCGCGTCGAAAAGCGAGGAACTTCAAGGCGTTCGGCGCTTATCTTCAAGTTTTCTACCGCGTTGCCCAATGGTCTGATGACTCCGATGACAGGCGTTCGTTCCTCTTTTGATTTGCACAAGCATTTTTCGCGTGGCTTTACCTTAATCGAGATCATGGTCGTGATCACGATCCTCGGCGTGCTCGCGGCGCTGATAGTGCCGCGCGTGGTGGGCCGCACTGACGACGCGAAGATCGCTGCAGCCAAGCAGGACATTGCGTCAATCATGCAGGCGCTAAAGCTTTATCGACTCGACAACGGGCGCTACCCGACGACCGATCAGGGATTGCAGGCTTTGATCACGCGGCCGACTACCGAGCCGATGCCTAGCAACTGGAAACAAGGCGGATATCTGGAACGCGCGACGGTGCCGTCCGATCCGTGGGGTGAACCGTACAAATTTCTCAATCCGGGGGTGCGAGGAGAGATCGACGTGTTCTCGCTGGGGCGCGATCGCGCCAATGGCGGCGATCCGAGCACGCCCGACGCCGACATCGGATCGTGGCAGTTGTAGGCGGAGGCAGACAAAAGTGCAACCCTACTTTTGTCTGATTGGTTAGCGAAAAATTGCCTGGCGAAGCCAGACAATTTTTCGAAGGCAACTACATGAAAATCACGGCTCCATCCGCTGCTGGTTTTACTTTGCTCGAGCTGATGGTTGTCATCGTCCTCGCTGGCATTCTGATTTCGCTCGTCACGGTCAACATCGCACCCGATCCGCGCCAGCAGCTACAGCGCGAGGCGCAGCGTGTCGGGCAGTTAATGGCGCTCGCGGCCGACGAGTCTCGCATCACGCAGCAGCCGATCGTGTGGGAAGCCGACTTGCGCGGCTATCGCTTCGTCACTGAATCCGGCGGCGAGAGGCGGCTGCTAACGGGCGATGATTTGCTGCGTGAGCGTGCCTGGGAAACGCGGCTGACGCGTCTTGCCGTGCTCGACAACGGTGGACCGCAGCCAGCGCAGGTACTGCTCGGCCCGGGAGCGCCGCCGGTGCGGGTGGGCATCGCACGCGAATGGATTCAGCCGCGCTGGCGGCTCGAGCTGACCAGCGAGGACGGATCGGTTCGTGTCGACTTCGACGAAGCCGGCCGCGCGCTGCTGGCGATGGATCAGGTTAAAGCGAAATGACGCGTCGGGACAAAAGAGAACGCGGCTTCACGTTGCTTGAAGTGTTGGTGGCGCTGGTGATTATCGGGGTTGCGTTGGCAGCTGCAATGCGCGGCGCAATGTCGCTGACCTCGACGGCCGACTACACGCGACAAAAACTGCTGGCGGTGCTGACTGCGGAAAATCGACTGCTTGAATTGCGACTCGGGCGCGAGCGCCTCGAGCCCGGCGAAAGCATGTTGCCGTGCGAACAGGGAGGAGCGAATTTCGTTTGCCAGCAAGCCGTCAAGCCGACACCAAACCCGTTTTTTCGCCGCGTCGAAGTGCGCGTGTTCCGGCAGGATGAGGCCGGCAATCGGAGTCAGCTCGCGGAGTTAATGACCGTGATGCCGACCAATCAATAGTGATGACCGGCCGACTCGTCTCGCGCGGATTTACGCTGCTCGAACTGCTGGTGGCAATCACCGTGCTGTCGATCGTGTCGATGATCGCTTGGCGCGGGCTCGACTCGCTGGTTGCGACACGGGAGCGGCTCGAACCCGAGGTCGACGATGTGCGCTCACTGCTCACCGCGTTTGGGCAGATGGAGCGCGACCTGACGCAGGTGACCAACCCAACGTTTCTCGGGCTTGCGACCTCGCCGCTGAATGTCGTAGTCGCCGACGGTGGTCAGGTCATCGAGATCGCGCGCGTCGCCAGTCCCGTCGCCGACCGCGCGACCGAAGTGCAGACCGTGTTCTATCGAGTCGTCGACGGGTCACTGGTACGGCAGGCGACGCCCCCGCTGCCGGCGTTCGATCGCCCGAACACCGAGAACTTCGAAACGGCGCGCCTGATGGGCAATGTTCAATCGATGGCGGTGCGACTGTGGCAGGTACCTGGCGGCTGGGTATCGCCGTTTAACTCCGATGGCTCACGTATTCAAACACCCGGTGGCGCAACCGTGCCCGGCGTTGAAGTGACGCTGCTGCGTGCGGACGGCAAGAAGTTTCGCCGTGTATTTTTGGTCGGCGCATGAAAAATCAAAGTGGAGCCGCCGTGCTGATGGCACTTTTCGTCGCTGCTTTGGCAACGATGATCATCACTGGTTTGTTCTATCGGCAGTTCGTACTGCTGCGAACGATCGAGAATCAGCAGCTCACTTCGCAAAGCCGCCTGCTGTTGCGCGGCGCACTCGATTGGGGCCGCGCCATTCTGCGCGAGGACGCAAATCGCTCGCAGTACGACGCATTAAGTGAGCCGTGGTCGCAGCCGCTCGCCGAGACGCGGCTCGATCAGCTCGGTGAAACCGGATCGCTGGCGGCGCTGGCGACTATCGCCGGCTCGATGGAGGATGCTCAAGGCCGGTTCAACTTGCGCAATCTCGTGGAAAACGGCCAGGTGCTCGAGCGCGAATTACAAACTTTGCAGCGACTGGTATCGCTGTTGCAGTTGCCCGAGCAGACGGCCGATTTGATCGCACTGCGCATGATGCAGGCGATGCCGGCACCCGTAGCGACCGATCCGAGCGACCGAGTCACCGATGCCCAGCTGCGAGAGCGCGACAAACCGCGGCCGCTGCCGCTGATGCTGCCGCAGGACATCTCCGGCATTTCGGGCATCGATCCTGCCGCCGTGCAGCGGCTTGCCCCCTACATCGTCGTACTCGACGAGCGCACGCCGCTCAACACCAACACGGCATCGCCGGAGGTCATCGCAGCGCGCGTTCCGGAACTGACACTCGCCGAAGCCCGCACGCTGGTCGCTGAGCGCGATCGGCTCGCTTATTTCAACAACACCGCTGAAGTTCGCACGCGTTTGGGCAACAAAGGTGCGCAGGTGACCGACTCCGAGATATCGACTGCGTCCCGCTTTTTCTTTATCCGCGGCGAAGTGAAGCTTGATCGCGCTATCACTCGCATGGAAGCGCTGGTAAAACGGGCTATTCCTGGTCAGGGCCAGCAAGCGGTAACCGTGCTTTGGACGCGTGAGATATGACGACCGGGCAAATGTGCAAGAACTACTCTTGGCTGCCTGGTTTGCCAAAAATCGGTGGCAAAGCCAGACAATTTTTCGAGCGTAAAGACATGAAAGGCGGCAACGTTGTCGCCGGCTTGGAAGCGCAATGAGAGACAGATCAGCACAACGCTTGTTGGTGTTTCTTCCGCCCCGCCTCGGCGGCGGGCGGACGCCGTTTGCTTCCGGCACGGTCGTGTCGTATGTAGCGCTATCAGCGCGCGAATCGACGCGCGGCGAAGCGCCGGTCGCGTTGCTGCCGAAGGCGGGCGCCGTTGACCTGGTGTTCGATTCGAGTGACGTGTTCATCACGGCCATCGAGTCACCGAAGCTATCCGAAGGCCGATTACGGATGGCGCTGCCGAACATTCTCGAAGACCGGCTGCTCGCCGACGCCGGCGATTGCCACTTTGCATTCAACGTTCCGCGCGGCGGCACCGGCACGACAACGATTGCGGCGCAACCGAAAATGCCCGTCGCGGTGATCGACCGCGGCATCCTGACGCGCGCACTCGACGTCGTGACCGACGCCGGCTTTAAGGTGCGTGCCGCGTACAGCGAGATCTACACGGTGCCGGCCCCGGCTGCGGGCGTCCTATCGGTGCGCGTCGATCGCGGGCGCGGTATCGCGCGCTCGGCCACGCACGATGGCTTTGCTTTTGATCTGAGCGACGACGCGGTGCCACCCGCGCTTGCGCTTGCGGTGCGGCAACTCGGCATCAAGCGCATTCAGGTATTCGGCCGTGACGGAGCGCGCATGGCGCCGTTGGCGAAGACGCTGAACGTTCAGATAGACGTCAACGCGCAGGAAGCCGATCCCGCCAGCACCGAGACCGGTGTCAGCTTGCTGCAAGGCGCATTCGCACAGGGTGGAATGATCGGCGGCTTTACGGGCAGTTCGCGGCTGTCGCTGTCGAGCCGAGCGGTGCGCGTGCCACTGATGTGGATCGCGGCAGCAGTGGCGGTCGCAATCGTCGGCATGAACGCCTACAACCTGAAGCTTGAAAGCGAAGAGAAAACGATTCGCAGCCAGATGGAAACGAACTTTCGTTCGACATTTCCTGAGGTCACGACCGTAGCCGATACGATGGTGCAGACCAAGCAGAAGCTGGCCGAAGTACGTGCGCGTGCCGGCATTGCATCAGCCAACGACTTTTCGGTGCTTAACGCGCGCACCGCGCTGCTTCTGTCGGCCGCCCCGGTCGGCAGCGTGTCCGCGATGGAGTACCGCGACGGGGCGTTGAAAGTGAAGTTCAAGCCCGGTGTCGCCGACAACCCAGGTCTGCAAAACGCGCTGCGTTCAGCTGCCCTGCAGCAAGGCCTGGCGATTCGCTTCGAAGCCGATGGCTCGGCACGCGTCACCGCGGCGGGGGTTTAAAGACTGATGTCCCTACGCTCATTACATTCGCTGGCCCCCACGCGGGCGCGGCGCCTTCGCGCGGCTGGGTGGCGCTGATATGGAAGCTCTTAGACTCTTCTGGGCCGAGCGCATGCCACGCGAGCGCGCCATCCTGCTAGCGGGCGCCGCGGCGGTGATCGCTGTGCTGGTGTTTCTTCTGCTGATTGAGCCGGCGTACAAGGGCATCGCCCGGCTGGAGCGCAGCCTGCCGCAACAGCGCGCGGGAGCCGCCGAGCTCGATTCGCTGCTGTCCGAAGTTAAATCGATGCGCTCGCGACCGCAAGTCGCGTCAGTAGCCGCGGGCGACGTGCGCGCCGCGGTTGATGCGTCTTTAGGCCGGGCTGGCATCAAAGCGGCTCGCATTGTTCCGTTGTCGGACGGCGATCTGCAGATGACGTTTTCCGACGTGCCGTACAGCAGCTGGGCACCATGGCTCGCAGGCATCGAGCGCGAGCTGGGCGCGCGCGCCACGTCGGTCACGGTCACCGCACGAGACAAAACGCCGGGTAACGTCGACGTCGAGCTTGCGCTGCGGCTCGCACGCAAATAACGAGCGGATGAGCGCGCTGGATCATGCGAGCTGTTTTCCTCATTGTCGCTGCGCTGGTGATCATGATTGCAACGGCGCTGGTGATCGCACCCGCGCAGTGGGCCGCCGGCTATGTGCGCTCGGCCAGCAACGGCAGGGTCGAGCTCGCCGAAGCAAGCGGCACGATCTGGAACGGCTCGGCGGTGGTCGTGATTGCATCGCCGGCCGAGACCGGTGCATCGCGCGCCAGCCTGCCCGAGCGATTGTCATGGCGCCTGAGTCCGTGGGCTTTGCTCGCGGGACAAATCGATCTCGCGCTGACGCACCCCTCGGCGCTGTCGCAGCCACTGGCGGTCAACGCGCCGCTGTTTGGGAAGTCATTGACGCTCGGCCCAACGACCATGCGCTTGCCGGCATCGCTGCTGGTAGGGCTCGGCGCCCCCTGGAACACGATTCGGCCAGGCGGGATTTTGACGGTTTCATGGGACCGGCTTGCTGTCGAGCCCGGTCGCTGGCAAGGCCGTTTGAACGGCGAGTGGCAGTATGCGTCGAGCGGGCTAACGCCCGTATCTCCGATGGGCCATTACCGTTTGCAAACCAACGGTATCTGGCCAGGAACTCAGCTGGAATTACTAACCATTTCGGGTCCCCTCGAGCTGAAGGGCAATGGCACAATCAACGAGGGTGGGCGCTTACGCTTCACCGGACGAGCACAAGCAATGGCCGGCACCGACCCGGGTGTCAAGGCCCAACTGACGGGGCTGATCTCGCTGCTGGGGCGGCGCGACGGCGAGGGATCTCTGTTGAACTTCGGTGGTTGAGATAAAGCCAATGTGCACGTCAGGCCGCGGTCTTTCCCGCCTAGTCGCCTTCGCATGCGCCTGGTTGATGGTCGCGACGACGGTCACGCCAGCGATCGGGCAAACTTCGCGCGCCAAGCCGGCGGCCAAGCCCGCGCAGAACGCGTCGCAGCCACAGCAGGCCCGCGAAGAAGGCGTCGTGCTGAACTTCGTCAATGCCGACATCGACGCCGTCGTTCGCGCGATCGGGCAGTACACCGGCCGCACGTTTGTCGTCGATCCCAGAGTTAAGGGCACGCTGTCACTGTCGACCGAGCGCCCGGTGACCCGCCAGCAGGCTTATGACCAGTTGCTGACCGCTCTGCGGCTGCAGGGATTCACGATCGTTCAGACCGGCAACGTCGCCCGCGTGTTGCCTGAGGCGGATGCCAAGCTGCAAGGCGGCGCGGTGATCATTCCGAAGAGCTCCGCTCCGAGTGGCGACCAGCTCGTTACGCAAGTGTTCCGCCTGCAGTACGAGTCGGCCACCGCGATGGTGCCGATTCTGCGGCCCTTGATCGCACCCAATAACACGATCTCGGCGTATCCGCAGAACAACACGCTGGTCATCACCGACTATGCGGACAACCTGCGCCGCATCCAGCGCATTATCGAATCGATCGACACACCGGCGACCAGCGACGTCGAGTTGATCCCGGTCAAAAACGGCTTGGCGCTCGAGATCGCCACGGTCGTAAATCGCGTGCTGGACGAAGGTGCCCGCGCGGCGGGTCAGGCGAGTGATGCGGGCCAGCGCGTTTCTATTCTTGCAGAGCCGCGCACGAATTCAATCATCATTCGCGCGCCGAGCCCGCAGCGGCTGCAGCTTGCGAAGAGTCTGATCGCGCAACTCGACAAGCCCGCACTGACGCCGGGCAACATCAATGTGATTCACTTGCGCAATGCAGAGGCGATTCGCCTCGCGCCGTTGCTGCGCGCGATCATAGGCGCCGACCCGTCCTTCGTGCCGCAGGGCGGCGGTGGCAGCGGATTGTCACCGAGCACCAGTCTCGGCCCAGGCTCGAGCGCATCACAACCCGGGCTTACGACCGGCACCGCTGGCGGAACCGCACCCGGCATCAGTCAGATTGCGAGCGGCGGCTCAGGCACGGGTGGTGGAGCGGGCCTGGCGGGAATGATTCAGGCGGACCCATCGACCAACTCGCTGATCATCACTGCGCCGGAGCCGCTGTATAGAAACATCCGCGCTATCGTGGACAAGCTCGATACGCGGCGCGCTCAGGTCGTGATCGAATCGCTAATCGTCGAAGTCTCGGCCGACAAGGCAGCCGAGTTCGGCATTCAGTGGCAAGCGCTGAGTGGGCTCGATAACTCGGGCACTAACGTCATCGGCGGCACCAACTTCGGCGGCACCGGCACCAACATCATCGGTGGCGCCCAAAACATTGCTTCACTCGGGCAA
>DATLMT010000132.1:0-14292 GCA_035537135.1 Burkholderiaceae bacterium
AGGAGGTTCATGAAAACAAAAGCGGCGGTTGCCTGGAAGGCCGGTGAGCCTCTTAGCATCGAAACGGTGGATCTCGATCCACCGCGCGCCGGTGAGGTGCTGGTTGAGGTGAAGGCGACCGGCATCTGTCACACCGATTACTACACGCTGTCCGGGGCGGATCCCGAAGGAATTTTTCCGTCGATACTCGGGCACGAGGGCGCAGGAGTCGTGCTTGAGGTCGGTGCCGGTGTAACCGCGCTGAAGCCCGGCGACCACGTTATTCCGCTGTACACGCCCGAGTGCCGGCAGTGCAAGTTCTGCCTGTCTCGCAAGACCAATCTGTGCCAAGCGATCCGCTCCACCCAGGGGCGCGGGTTGATGCCAGACGGCACGTCTCGGTTTTCAATCGGCGGCAAACCAATTCTGCATTACATGGGCACGTCGACGTTCGCAAACCACATCGTTGTGCCGGCGATCGCGCTGGCGAAGATTCGAGACGATGCGCCGTTCGATAAGGTCTGTTACATCGGATGCGGTGTTACGACCGGCGTCGGCGCGGTCCTTTTTACTGCGAAAGTAGAGGCTGGCGCCAACGTCGTCGTGTTCGGTCTCGGTGGCATCGGACTGAACGTGATTCAGGGCGCAAAGATGATTGGCGCCGATCGCATCATCGGCATCGACACCAATCCGGCGCGCGAGGCGCTCGGTCGCAAGTTCGGCATGACGCACTTCATTGATCCGAACAAAGAAAAAAATGTCGTTGATGCGATTTTGCAATTGACCGACGGCGGCGCGGACTACAGCTTCGAATGCATCGGCAACGTAACAACAATGCGGCAAGCGCTCGAGTGCTGCCACAAAGGCTGGGGCCAGAGCGTCATCATTGGCGTCGCTGCGGCCGGCCAGGAGATCAGCACCCGGCCGTTCCAACTGGTGACCGGGCGTGTGTGGAAGGGCAGCGCATTCGGTGGCGCGCGCGGCCGCACCGACGTGCCGCGCATCGTCGATTGGTACATGGAGGGCAAGTTGAACATTGACGATCTGATAACGCATCATCTGCCGCTGGAGCGCATCAACGAAGGCTTCGATCTGATGAAGCGCGGGGAGTCGATACGCAGCGTCGTTGAGTTTTAGATTTGGCACCGTGCCAACGCTTGAACTGCTGGGCGAGCACGGCTGCTTCGGCGGCCGTCAGCTTTTCTATCGGCACGCATCGGCCGAAATTGGATTGCCGATGCGCTTCGCGCTGTTCATGCCGCCGCATGAGGCGGGTGAGAGGCTGCCGATGCTGATGTATCTCGCGGGCCTGACGTGTACCGAAGAGACTTTCACCATCAAAGCAGGCGCGCAGCGGCTTGCCGCCGAGCTTGGCATCGCGCTGTTGATGCCGGACACAAGTCCACGCGGCGCCGGAGTGCCGGGAGAGACGGACGCATGGGATTTTGGCGTCGGTGCCGGCTTTTACGTGGACGCGACGCGCGAACCGTGGGCCAAGCACTGGCGCATGGAGAGCTATCTGCTGCAGGAACTGCTGCCACTGGTCGTCGAAGCGTTTGCGATTGACGCGCGCCGCCTTGGCGTTTTCGGGCATTCAATGGGCGGTCATGGCGCCTTGACGCTGGCGTTGAGGCATCCCGGCAGATTTGCGTCGGTGTCTGCGTTTGCGCCGATCGCGGCGCCAATGCAGGCGCCGTGGGGCAAAAAAGCGTTCAGCGGTTACTTCGGCGACGACATGGATCGTTGGGAACAACATGACGCCAGTGTGTTGATGAGCAGAAAATCGGCACCGCCATTTGCACACGACCTTTTAATCGATCAGGGGCTGTCAGACCAGTTTCTGAAAGAGCAGCTGTATCCATCGACCTTCGAGGAAGCGTGCCGAAAAGCCGGCCAGCCGCTAAATCTTCGTTACCACGAAGGCTATGACCATGGTTACTACTTCATTTCCAGCTTTGTCGACGATCACCTGCGCTTTCACCACAAGATCATGCAACGCGCAGTGTCTTAGTTGCGCAGCTTGCGGATGTACTCGGCAGCGATCTTCAGGTCTGCGACGAATTTGCCGTACTCGGCGTCGCGCGTTTCCGGCAACACGCGCAACAGAGACGCTGGATGGACGGTCACCAAAGCGCGCGTTGATGCTATCGGCTGTTGGGCCTCGAGCAGCGTGCCACGGTTCGCAAGGATCGGCAGCGCACGTCCTAGGACCGCACGTGCAGCGGTCGCACCCATTGCAACGATCAGCGCCGGCTTCACCGTGGCGACTTCGCTCTCATACCATGCATGGCATGCTGCAATTTCGAGCTCGGCCGGCTTTTTGTGCAAACGGCGCTTGCCCCGCAACTCATATTTGAAATGCTTGACGGCGTTGGTGACGTAAACCTCGCTGCGCTCGATTCCCGCGGCTGCCAACGCACGATCGAGCAACTGTCCAGCAGGCCCCACGAAAGGACGCCCAGCGAGGTCTTCCTGATCGCCCGGTTGCTCACCCACTAGCATCAACCGCGCCCCGATCGGACCTTCGCCCGGTACGGCCTGTGTCGCGTACTGCCACAGCGGACAATTGCGGCATTGGTCCAGCAGCTTGCGCTGATCTTCGCCAGCGCCTGAATCAGCGGTCGGCGTCGAAATGGGTGAGGGCGCTCGCGGCACGCGGCTTCTGCGCGGTGCAGCCGCTTCCGCGGCAACCATCTGCCCGGCGCGCGTATTGGCAGCAGCGGCGAGCGGCTCGATCAGCTGCGCTTCGGGCAGCTGCGACCAGAATTTTCTTGGCATGTGTCCCTGCATGACCTTGACGTTGACGCGCGCCGGATTGAATGTCGACGCGTAATACGCACGCCATAGATCTTCGAGGGCGTCGTCGCTGGGCGCTTCGGATCGCGGCACGCCGTCGCCAAACGCAAGCTGATTGCCGTCCCAGAACATCGAACGTTCAGGGGTCAGAATGGCCCAGCGCTGACCGGAAAACCGGCGCGCAAAAAACCCGGCAGTTGCTTCGACGATGTGATGCTCGGGTTCGTACCATGCGACAAACTGTGGACCATTTTCGTCATCAACTTTGCGGAATCGCACGTACGCATGCATTCGATGTTCGTCGTGCTGCACCTGGCGCTCGAACACTCGGACGCGAATCACGTCCGGGTCGACATCGACCTGCATCAGCCTCGGCTCATCTTTGAGCCGCAGCAAGACTCGATACAGCGCCACAAAGCGATCAGAACTGCGATGCAGGATGACTTTACGCGCGAGGTCGACAAATTCGCGCGGCACTCTAAGCTCGCTTCTCGAACGGCCACCGCCGGCGGCGCTCACACTGAACGTTTCGACGTCGCCATCATCGTCAAGCAGCGACGTTTCGCCGTTAATGCGCCAGTAGACGTCCTCGGCGGGGATGGCGCGTGCTGCGAGCCAGCGTGCCTGCTGCCGCCAGCCATCGAAGTCGATCTCGCTCGCAAGCTCGAGCTGCATTGCTAGACGTTGAGCTCCAGCTGCATGCTGTGTCGTGCATTGTCTCGAGGCACACCGCGCGCAGCAATCGTCGCTCTCAGCTGCGTGATAGCACCATTCCGCGGGCGACAGTCTGGCAGCACGATGAACGGCATCGCCTTTGCGGGAGGAACTCCAAGACGCCTTAGATCATCGCTGCGAATTGCGCGTACGCGGCGCGCACGCACGATGCGATCGACGCTGCGCCTCCCAAATCCCGGGATGCGCAGCAGCGCTTCGCGTGGTGCACGGTTAACATCCAGCGGAAAAAATTCGGGATGGGCAAACGCCCACGCCAATTTCGGATCAATGTCCATCGCAAGATGCGGGCGCTCTGGCGGAAGGACTTCGTCGACACTGAAACCGTAGTGCCGCAACAGCCAGTCGGTTTGATAAAGCCGGCTTTCACGCTGCAGAGGTGGCGCGGTCAAGGGAAGTCGCTTGCTCGCATCCGGAATGGGGCTAAACGCCGAGTAATAGATGCGGCTCAGGTTGTACGAGCCATATAGGTGAGCGGCCAAATTGATGATCTGGCGATCATCGGCATCGTCGGCACCGACGATCATTTGCGTGCTTTGTCCGGTCGATATAAACGCGGGCACCGTCGGCTTTTTACTTAACGAGGTGGGAGCGCGCACTCGCCGCGCATCCTTGGTCTCGTCGATGTGAGTTCTCAAGTGGCCCATCGCGAGCTTGATTGTTTGCTCGTTTTTCTCGGGCGCCAGCTTTTGCAGGCTCTCGGACTTTGGCAATTCCACATTGACCGACAGGCGATCAGCGTACTTACCCGCTTCTGCCAGTAACTCGGGCGCCGCGTCTGGAATCGTCTTCAAGTGGATGTAGCCGCGAAAGTCGTTCTCGACGCGCAGGCGGCGCGTGACTTCAACCAACTGGCCCATTGTGTAATCCGGACTCTTGACGATGCCGGAGCTTAAAAACAGGCCTTCGATGTAATTGCGAGCGTAAAAATCGAGCGTGAGCTGGACGACTTCGTCGATCGTGAAGCGTGCTCTTTGCACGTTCGAAGATAGTCGATTGATGCAATACGCGCAGTCATAGATACACGCGTTGGTAAGCAAAATTTTCAGCAGCGATACGCAGCGGCCGTCAGGCGTGTAGCTGTGACAGATTCCCATACCTTCGGTAGACCCAATGCCGCGGCCACCGATAGAACTGCGGCGCACGCCTCCACTCGATGCACACGACGCATCGTATTTAGCCGCGTCGGCCAATATTTCGAGCTTTGATTGCAGGTCCATCGCAAGGGCAAACTTTTATGCGCGACACGGTGTGCAAGTCCAATACCCGTCGCATCAAATTCGCAAGCAGATGACTACAGCGATGCGCGGATGACGCCGACGGCGATTCCTTCGATAGCGAAAACTTCTCGCTTCAGATCAACGATGATGGGTTTGTAGTCCGGGTTCTCGGCAATCAATTCGGCGCGAGCACCGCGCAGTTTGAGCCGCTTGACGGTGACTTCGTCACCAATGCGCGCAACGACCACCTGGCCCGAACGCGCCAGCGGCTGACGGTGCACCGCCAGCCAATCGCCGTCCAAAATGCCCGCATCTCGCATGCTCATGCCGCGCACTTCGAGCAGGTAATCGGCGTACGGCTTGAAGGTAGCGGGATCGACTGCCGCAGTTGCCATCACGTTTTCCTGCGCAAGTATTGGACTGCCCGCCGCCACCTTTCCGATGACGGGAAGCCCGCTGTCCTGCGCGGCAACCATCAACTCGCGCACACTATCTTTTAATCTTATCCCGCGTGAGGTGCCGGCAACCAATTCAATCAGCCCCTTCTTGCGAAGCGCCTGTAGATGCTGTTCAGCCGCATTCAGAGAGCGAAAACCAAACGCCTGCGAAATTTCATCGCGCGTGGGGGGTGCGCCGCTTTCAGTCAAAGTTTGCCGGATAAATTCCAGAATCTCAGTCTGACGCGGAGTCGGGTCGATCGGTGGAGGGGGCGGGGCCTGTCGTCGCATCGTCATATTTCGCGCAAACGTAGTACTGATAATGTATACAGTGTCTACGCCATTGGCAAGCTCGTTTGGTCAGCGCTTCGAGCACCGGCATGCGATGAACCCTTGCGCCAGAAAAATTGTGTTGATAAACTTCTTTGCATCCATGTTGATTCGGCCGATGCAGCGCTATCGCGTGCTTATGGCCGGTAGCGTTGCCGGATCGTCCGATTCCACGCTCGGCTCATTGAATAGCTCTGTGCACGAAGCGTACGACCCAATTTTCATTTTCTACTAGTTTGTTCGGCCTGAGCTAAGCGGCTAACGAGGCATAAGCGTGTCTCGAGTGCAGCCGGTTAGAAGCAAACTCTTTCAGTCGGAGCGAATGAATACTTCCGAGGCCAAGGTCGTGGTTGAAGCGGCGCTTCTGACAGCAGAACAGCCATTGTCGCTGCTTCAATTGCGGCGGCTGCTAAACGACGAGCTGAACGCAGACAGTGTGCGTGTGCTGTTGGATCAACTGCGCGAGGATTGGCAAGGACGCGGGCTGCATTTAATTGCGCTTGCATCAGGGTGGCGCTTCCAAAGCGCGCCCGCGATGCGACATTATCTCGATCGGCTGAATCCGGAGCGCCCTCCCAAGTATTCGCGCGCCGTTCTGGAAACTTTGGCGATCATTGCGTACCGCCAACCTGTCACTCGCGGGGACATTGAAGAAGTGCGGGGCGTCACAGTATCGAGCTCGGTAATCAAGACACTCGAAGAACGCGGCTGGATCGAAGTGGTTGGCCATCGTGAAGTACCCGGTCGACCGGCGTTATTCAGCACCACTGCAGAGTTTCTCGATGACCTCGGCCTGCGTTCACTTTCCGAGTTGCCTTCTTTGCAGCAAGGCGCGCCTGATGAAGCCTCAGGGTTGGAGCTACAACTGGCATAGCCACATATATGAGCGCACCCATCCTTCCCGACGAAGATCGCCGGCCCGAGTCCGCCGTACCGACCGAGGGTGACCTTGCCGAAGACGGCAACAGCGTGAACGGCAATGTAAGCGCACCTGAAGACGTGTGCGACGTCGACGAAGTCGATGGGAATCGCAGCGAACCATTGCCTACCGGGAAAGAACGCATGCCGGGGTCCAGACCACGTGGGCGCCGTCGCCGCGGACGCGGTGGTGCTGATCGCGCCGATCGTGGCCCACGGGTTGAGCGGGCGCCCACGCAAGCGAGCAATTCAACAACATCGACCGGAATGAGCGGCCCCGCTCCCGGGCCGCAAGCCCCGCTGGCAGGGGACGGTGAAGACATCAACCCAGCCGCGATGCCGGAATCCGCGTTATCGCGCGAACTGCTCGAGCGCGGTCGCCAAGCGGCCAAGCAGACGCAGATGGCCCAGTCGGACAAGTTGCACAAAGTGCTGGCCGATGCCGGTATTGGGTCGCGGCGCGATATGGAAGAGATGATCATCGCGGGGCGCGTGTCGGTCAACGGTGAACCGGCACACATCGGGCAGCGAGTGCTGGCGAGTGACCAGGTTCGAATCAACGGTAAGCCGCTTGCACGCAAGGCACCGGGGCGTGCGCCGCGCGTTCTGCTGTATCACAAACCGGTGGGCGAGATCGTCACTCAGGACGACCCCGGCGCGCGGCCGACCGTGTTCGAAAAACTGCCGAAGGTTTCCGGCGGCCGTTGGGTCGCAGTAGGTCGGCTCGATCTGAATTCAGAAGGACTGCTGATATTCACCACGTCCGGTGAGTTAGCCAACCGCTTGATGCATCCGCGCTACGAGGTCGAGCGCGAATATGCCGTTAGGGTTCTCGGCGAGGTCACGGAAGAGCAGCGCCAGAAGCTGCTCGACGGTGTTGAGCTGCAGGATGGCCCGGCGAAGTTCTCTCGCGTCGACGAGGCGGGGGGTGACGGTGCGAACCGGTGGTACCGAGTTGCGATCGGCGAGGGGCGCAATCGCGAAGTACGCCGCATTTTTGAGGCCATCGGGCTCACTGTGAGTCGATTGATTCGTATTCGCTATGGCGCAGTCCAATTGCCACGCGCACTTGTGCGTGGCCGCTTTCAAGAACTCGCGCCCGAGTGGGTACAGGCATGGGTGCATGACCTCGGCATCGGGATCGATGAAATCCGGCAGCGCCAAGGCTCGTCTGACGGCAGCCGCGGCCGCGGACGCGGCGGCCGCGATGGCCGCAAGCAGGGCAATCGCGACGGGCAGTTTGGAGGCCAGGGGCGGCCGCCGTCGCAGAATTTCGGGCAGGGCTTCGTTCAGACCAACGGCCAAGGTGGCTCAGGGCAGAACCAGGGTGCAGGCCGCGGTCGCGGCAAACCCCCGCAAGGGAACCGTCCGCCGCGCCAGCCAGACCCGCTCACGAGCAGCGTGACGTACATCGCTGCGGGTCACGGGCTGCCTAACAACGGACGTCCTGCACGATTCAAGCGCGGAAAACCGCCTCGCAGCTTTTAGGTATCCGTTGCTCCGGTTAGAGCAGGGTCGGCAACGCGCTTGTTGTGATGGGCCAGAGCCGCATATAATGCGCGGCTGCCGTTTGCTACGCCGAAAGGCCCGGCAGACGCTGCACAGCCCGGCAACACAATAAAAATGGGCTAAGAAATGGGCTTTACGGCCCATTTTTTATTTCTGGGCGCGTATTTGACAGTGAGCGTGGGAAGTCGGTGTGAAAGTGGCGAACTTCTATGGCTGATGTGGCGAGCGACTTGTATCGCACCGTGGAATACACGGTCCGCGGGCTTGGTTATCAGCTGGTCGACGTCGAGCGCTTGGGAGCGGGGCTGCTGCGAGTGAGTGTGGATACCGAAAAAGGGGTTGGATTGGAAGATTGCGAGCGAGTGAGTCGTCAGTTATCGCACGTGTTTGCGGTTGAGCAGGTCGACTATCAGCGCCTCGAAGTGTCGTCGCCTGGGCTCGACCGGCGACTGAGGACAGCTGAGGACTTCGCGCGCTTTACCGGAAAGGAAATCAACGTCCAGTTGTATGCGCCTTCCGTCGCGGCGGGCGGGCGCAAGCGTTTGCGTGGCCGCGTGGTTGAACTTGTTGGTGCTGCCGGTGAAGAGCGATTGCAATTACAGCGCGTGACGGATGACGCGCCTGCGGCGCACGGTCGTACGCCATCGAAAACGGGCCCGAAGGGACGCGCAACGGCGCCGACTCAGATCGCTGATGTGATCGAGATCGCATTGAAGGATATCGACAAAGCGCGTTTGGTTCCGGAACTGGACTTCCGGCCAGCGCGGTTGAACGCTTCGCGTGCGGAGGCGATGAACGTCAGTGCAGGCAGTTTGGGGAGCGAACCGAGATGAGCCGTGAGATTTTGTTGTTGGTCGACGCCCTAGCGCGCGAAAAGAACGTGCCCAAGGACATCGTGTTCGGTGCGCTGGAGCTCGCGCTGGCAACCGCGACCAAGAAGCTGTATGCCGAGGAAGACGTCGACATTCGCGTTGCGGTCGATCGCGAAACCGGCGAGTACGACGCGTTTCGCCGTTGGCTCGTGGTGCCGGACGAGGCGGGCCTGCAGGAGCCTGGTCATCACATCATTCTGTCGGATGCGCGCGAGCAGATTGCCGACATCGAGCTTGAGGAACACATTGAAGAGCAATTGCCGCGGCAGGATCTTGGTCGGAGGTTCGCGCAGGACACCAAGCAAGTCATCCTTCAAAAGATTCGCGACGCCGAGCGTGAGCAAACGCTGAACGACTTTCTCGCACGGGGCGATTTAATCGTCAGCGGTGCGATCAAGCGCATGGACAAAGGCGACGCGATCATTGAGGTCGGCAAGGTCGAGGCAAGGCTGCCCCGCAGCGACATGATCCCGAAGGAGAACCTTCGGATCGGCGATCGCATGCGCGCGTTCGTGCAGAAAATCGATCGGACCGCGCGCGGGCCGCAGGTGATTTTGTCGCGCACGTCACCTGAGTTCTTGATGAAGCTCTTCGAGTTTGAGGTGCCCGAAATCGAGCAGGGGTTGCTAGTAATCAAGTCTGCGGCGCGCGATCCCGGTGTGCGGGCAAAAATCGCCGTGTGGACCAACGACCGTCGCATTGATCCCATCGGCACGTGCGTCGGTATGCGCGGCTCCCGTGTGCAGGCTGTCACCAACGAGCTTGCCGGCGAGCGTGTCGACATCGTGTTGTGGTCCGACGATCCCGCGCAGTTTGTGATTGGTGCCCTGGCACCTGCGAACGTGTCATCGATCCTGGTCGATGAGGACAAGCATGCGATGGATGTAGTCGTCGACGAAGACAACCTCGCTATTGCGATCGGCCGTAGCGGTCAGAACGTGCGCCTGGCTTCGGAGTTGACGGGCTGGCAGATCAACATCATGACGGCCGAAGAGTCGTCGACCAAACAGGAAGGCGAGCAGTCGTCGGTACGCGCGACTTTCGTCGAGAAGCTGGATGTTGACGAAGAGATCGCAAATATTTTGATTGGCGAAGGTTTTGGCAGCCTCGAAGAAATTGCCTACGTTCCAGTCAACGAGCTTCTTGAAATCGACGCCTTCGACGAAGAAACGGTGGAAGAGCTTCGCACTCGCGCCCGCAACGCGTTGCTGACCGAGGCGATCAAGCGCGAAGAAGGCGTCGAGCAGGCCGAGAAGGATCTGCTGGAGCTTGACGGGATGGATGTCGCACTTTCGACGAAGCTTGCCGAAAACTCGATTCGCACGCGCGATGACCTCGCCGAATTGGCAGTTGACGAGCTGACCGAGATGACCGGTATTGACGAGGAGCGCGCTAAAACGCTGATCATGGCGGCGCGCGCGCATTGGTTTGCCGAAGAAGCGAAAGAAAAAGAGCCAGAGCAGGCAGTCGCTGGAAGGTAAGGATAAGAGTCATGGCAAGTACAACCGTGTCCCAGTTTGCGACGGAACTTAGAGTTCCGCCGCAGTTGCTGCTCGAGCAATTGAGCGCGGCTGGCGTATCGAAGAAGGCAGAATCCGACGCGCTTAGCGAGGACGATAAGTCGCGTCTGCTCGAATCGTTGCGTAAGGCACACGGCGGCGGAGGCGAGAAGAAGAAGATCACGCTGACGCGCAAGCAGACGACCGAGATCAAGCAGGCCGATGCGTCGGGCAAAGCTCGCACGATTCAGGTGGAAGTGCGCAAGAAGCGCGTCTTCGTCAAGCGCGACGGCGCGGCGCCCGAGGTCGATGCGCCTGAAGCACCGGCCAGCCCGGTGATCGATGAAGCTGAGCTTGCGAAGCGCGAGGAAGAAGCTCGCCGCCAGGCCGAGCTGATCACGCGGCAAACCGCAGCCGCGCGTGAGAAAGCAGATCGCGCGCAGCGCGAGGTCGCCGACGCGGAGCAGAAAGAACAAAAAGACCTTAAAGCGGTTCAGGCACGTCAGGCAGAAGCCGCTGAAGAGCTGGCGAAGGCCGAACGTGCGCAGAAGGAAGCAGAGCTCGTCGCCAAGCAGGCGGCCGATGCCCAGCAGCGCGCCAAGCGCGTGGTCGAAGATGAAGTTGCGGCAATCAAGACGATGATGGCAGCGCCGAAGAAGGTGGCGAAGCCGCCCGAAGCGGCTGTGGCTGCTCCAGTCGGCACGCTGCACAAGCCTGCCGCGAAAACCGAAGCGAAGCCGGGCGCAAAGAAGGACGATAAAAAGCCGGGCGTCAAAGAAATTAAGTCGGGCAAGCTCGCTTCGAGTTGGTCGGAAGAACAACAGAAAAAGCGTCTGCTGAAAACGCGCGGTGATACATCGGGCGGTGCCGGCGGATGGCGCGGTCCGCGTGGCAATCGCAAGCCAGACCGCCACGAGGAATCCAATGGAGCGGCAGCGACCCCGATGCCAGTCGAAGCCGTTGTGCGCGAAGTTGCCGTGCCGGAAACGATTACCGTTGCTGAGCTCGCCCACAAGATGTCGGTCAAGGCTTCTGAGGTCATCAAGACATTGATGAAGCTCGGGCAGATGGTCACGATTAACCAGGTGCTCGACCAGGACACCGCGATCATCGTCGTCGGTGAGATGGGCCACACCGCGCATGCAGCGAAGCTCGACGATCCGGAAGCGTTGCTTGCCGAGTCGGAGTCGGTTGTTGCGCCGAGCGAAGCGCCACTCGAGCCGCGTCCCCCGGTCGTCACCATCATGGGTCACGTCGATCACGGCAAAACGTCACTGCTTGACTACATCCGTCGTACGAAAGTAGCGGCCGGCGAGGCGGGTGGCATCACGCAGCACATCGGCGCATATCACGTGCAGACGCCGCGCGGCATCATCACGTTCCTCGACACTCCCGGCCACGAAACGTTCACTGCCATGCGTGCTCGTGGCGCGAAGGCGACCGACATCGTGATCCTGGTCGTAGCAGCCGATGACGGCGTGATGCCGCAGACCAAGGAAGCGATCGCGCACGCGAAGGCCGCCAACGTTCCTTTGGTCGTTGCGCTGAACAAGATTGACAAGCCCGAAGCGAATCCCGATCGTGTCAAGCAAGAGCTAGTGACGAACGAGGTTGTGCCGGAGGAGTACGGTGGTGAATCGCCGTTCATCCCCGTGTCGGCAAAGACCGGAGACGGTGTCGACACGCTGCTAGAAAACGTGTTGCTGCAGGCTGAAGTGCTCGAGTTGAAAGCCATCAGGAATGGTCCTGCAAAGGGATTGGTTATCGAGTCGCAGCTTGATAAAGGCCGCGGCCCGGTCGCCACGGTCCTAGTGCAGAGTGGAACACTGAAGCGTGGCGACGTGGTGCTCGCGGGCTCGGCATTCGGCCGGGTACGCGCGATGCTTGACGAGACCGGCAAGCCCGTGGCTGAGGCAGGTCCTTCGATTCCTGTCGAAATTCAGGGGCTTTCGGATGTGCCGGGTGCCGGCGACGAGCTGATGGTGTTGGGCGACGAGCGCAAAGCGCGTGAGATTGCGCTTTATCGTCAGGGCAAGTTCCGTGACACCAAGCTTGCGAAGCAGCAGGCAGCCAAGCTTGAAGGCATGTTCGAGGCCGGCGCGGAGGGTGCCGCCGCGGTTCGAGTGCTGCCGTTGATCATCAAAGCCGATGTGCAAGGCTCGCAGGAGGCGCTTACGCAAGCGCTCGTCAAGCTATCGACCGATGAAGTCAAGGTGCAGGTGGTGCACGGGCAGGTTGGCGGCATTACCGAGAGCGACGTGAATCTGGCGATTGCGTCCAAAGCGGTCATCATTGGATTCAACGTGCGTGCCGATCAGTCGGCTCGGAAGCTGGCGGAAGGTAACGGCATCGACGTCCGCTACTACAACATCATCTACGAGGCGGTCGATGAAGTTCGGAATGCGCTGTCCGGCCTGCTGGCGCCGGAACACCGCGAAAATGTGCTGGGCCTGGTCGAGATTCGGCAGATCTTCCGCGTGCCGAAGGTGGGCGCGGTGGCGGGCTGCATGGTGCTTGACGGCTTGGTGCGTAGAACCGCACAAGCGCGGCTGCTACGGGACAACGTTGTGATCTGGACTGGCGAGCTCGATTCGCTTAAGCGCTTCAAGGACGATGTCCGCGAAGTGAAAGCGGGCTTCGAATGCGGCTTGAGCCTTAAAGGCTACGACGACATCAAGGAGCGCGACCAGCTCGAGATATTCGAGATGCAGGAAGTAGCTCGGACACTATCGTAGCGCGCGAAAGCAAACCCTACTTTCGCGCGATTGTTTGAAAAAGTTCGCTGGCGAAACCAAGCGAACTTTTCGATTACAAATAACGATGAAAAACCTAAAAAAACCCGGCCGCGAGCTGCGCATCGCCGATCAGATTCAGCGCGACGTTGCGGAGATGATTCAGCGCGAGATCTCGGTGGAGCGCGCCGGGCTGGTGACGCTGACTGGCGTTGAGGTCTCCGCCGATTACGCACATGCGAAGGTGTACTTCACCACCATCGGCGCGCCGGTCGAGGCCGCGCAGCAGGTGTTAAGCGACAAGGCCGGCTATTTTCATTCGCTACTGTTTAAGCGACTGACGATTCACACAATTCCGCGCCTGACGTTTGTGCACGACGAATCGGTGTCGCGCGGCATCGAGATCGATCGGTTGATCGAGCAAGCGAACAAGAATTTGTCGGGATAGGAGTGGGTGTGGGCAGGTCGCGCAGCGCACGATGGGATCGAATAAACGGCGTGCTGCTTCTCGACAAGCCGCGGGGCATGACGTCCAACGCCGCGTTGCAGAAAGTGCGGCAACTGCTGAATGCGGCGAAGGCAGGGCACACCGGCACACTCGATCCGATGGCTACCGGTTTGCTGCCGCTAACGTTTGGCGAAGCGACTAAATTTTCCGCCGATTTGCTGACCGCGGACAAGTCGTATCGAGCGACGGTCAAGCTCGGCGTGACGACAACTAGCGGTGACGCCGACGGAACAGTCATCGATACATGTGAAGTCGCTGTGTTGGATGAAACGTTACGACAGACGCTGTCGCGTTTCCTCGGCACCATCGAGCAGGTGCCGCCGATGCACGCCGCACTAAAGCACCATGGACAGCCGCTGTACAAGCTGGCGCGCGCGGGCAACGAAGTGGAGCGTGCACCGCGGCAGATTTCGGTGCATCGATTGGTACTGGTCGAATATCGAGAAGACGAGTTGATCATCGATGTCGACTGCAGCAAGGGCACCTATGTACGGGTGCTGGCGGAAGACATTGGACGCGCGCTTGGGTGCGGAGCACATTTGAGTGCCTTGCGGCGAACGCGCGCGGGACGGTTGAGCGTTGACGACGCGGTGACGCTGCCAACGCTACAAAGCATGTCACCGGAAATGCGGCGCGCCAGGCTGCTACCGGAAGACGAGCTGTTGGCGTCATTGGCAATCGTGTCGCTAGACGCGGCTCACACCGCGCGATTTCGGCAAGGGCAGCGCTTGGCGCTCGACGCAGAACCCCGCGGCAGCCG
>DATLMT010000133.1:0-6410 GCA_035537135.1 Burkholderiaceae bacterium
GAACAGCTGTACTGCATAGTAGTAGTCGGTTGTCGCGCTGCGCGCAATAGCGACCGCAGTTTCGGTCACGTCGGGGTTGACCATATTCTTGCGATGCTCCGGCGAGTTTTGCCAGCCTTCGAAGAGTCGGCGCGCCAGATCCGCGGTATCGATGCCGCCCGCTGAGAAGACGTATCCGATGTTTTCGGCGACGGTGCAATACTCGTAACCAAAGCGCTTCGCACGTGCAGCGGGCTCAGTGCCGTCGGCTGAGTGGCTGAACTTGCCAGTGCGTGCCATGAAATCAGCAAAGTAGCGGGCCGCGCTTGCGAGCTGCGGAGCCGGTCGGGTCGACGCGAGCTTTTCGTCACTCCGGAACGCATTCGTCAGCGTAACGATACGGCGCGCGGCTTCCGCAGTATCCGGCCGCGCTGCTTCAACACCGGGCACAGCGGTACGCGATTTTGACGCCGCCACCGGCTCACGCTGTGTCACCTGCGCTTGTGTTGTCTGCGCAAGCGCGGCACATGCCACAAACACGAAGCACGCGACTTTTCTTTGCATGGGCCGAGCGATCAGTACCCACGCGCCCGGTCAACGTAACCCGGTAAGGAACTTACCGGCACACCGCGCTCGAGCTGCACGATTGCATCGGCGATCTGCGCCGCGGCCGGAGCAACAGGCGTTGGCCCGGACAGATGCGGAGTCACGATGACTTTTGGGTGCGACCAATAGGGGTCGGTTTCGGGAAGCGGCTCCACGCGAAACACGTCGAGCGTTGCGCCGCCGAGATGATCATTGTCAAGCAAGGCGAGCAGATCGGCGTCGACGATCGTTGCGCCACGCCCGACGTTGATCACATGCGCTCCCTCCGGTAGCTGCGACAACCTCTCGCGGTCGAGCAAGTTCTCGGTTTCGCGTGTGAGCGGCAACGCGTTCACAAGGAAATTTGATCCGGCGAGAAAAGCATCGAGCTGTTCGAGCCCCGCAAAAGACTCGGTCCCTGTGATGCGGGCCGTGCGCGACCATGTGCGCACCGGATAAGCGAACAGTGCAGCGGCTTCGGCGATCTTCCGGCCGATCGCACCGGCGCCGAGCACACCCACCGTCGGCGGTTTGCCACGCGGGCGCGATGCATTCCAGTCGCGCAGCCCGCCGGGGCCGAACCGCTGAAGTCCGCGCGTCGCGCGTGCGATCGCGAAGCAAACGTATTCGGCCATGCGCGCTGCCATGCCGGCGTCTACCAACCGTACTATCGGCAGCCGCTCGGGCACGACTGCGTTGGCAAGCAGCCGATCCACTCCGGCGCCGAGATTGAATACGACCTCGAGATCACGCTCGACATCGAACAGCTCCGCCGGTGGCAGCCACACGAGCGCGTACCGCGCGCCGATGGGGGAACGAGGCTGCCTGTCCTCCCATGGCACTAGCTCGGCGACAACGCCGGCTTTGGCTAACGCGCCTGTTATTCCGTTCTTCCACGGCGCTAGTGGCATCGTCGAAGTGACGAGCGCTACCTTCATGCGCGTCTGAAAACTCGATCAGAAGCGACTCTTGCCGTTGCCGCGCTGTCCTTGCGAGCCTGCACTTCAAAATAGTTGTCCCAGTACGCTCCTCGACCGTTGAGCAATTGCCATACTCCCGCGGCCACGTACGCGACAGGAAAAAATGCTCCCCAGCGCGCGTACTGTCTCACATGCACACGCTCGTGTTCTCGATACTTGCCGAGCTCGGACTGTGTGACCGCGACAATAACGTGCCCAAATGTAATGGCGCGATAGGGGAGCATTGCTGAGTGCCTGCCGCATTGAGTAGGACTTTGCCGATACGCAAATTCAAGCGTGCCATCAACACGGCGAGCTGATCCTCCCAACGCAACAACGCAGACACCCAGCAGCAGCCCGACGGCTGAGCATGGTGCGGCCCAAATAACCTCCAGCCAGTACAACAGTCTTTTCAAAAGAGTCTTAGCAATCCAACGGATGGCAGGGTGCCGTGCAACCTTGCTAGGCGGGCGAAGGGCGTCAACCTAAGCGGATCCGTTTTGCTGGGGCATCACTGGGCGTGCATCGCGGCGACCGTGCTCTTTAAGGCGGCGCCGATGACGGCAGCGATCTGGGTTGTGAGGTAACGTGCTCCGAGGTCCACGTACTTGCGCTGGTCCTCAGCCGGAATCGCCATCAGGCCGGCGGCGACTTTGGTGCTCGCTATTTTCTTGATCGCCCCGTCGATAGCAGCAATGACTTCCGGATGTTTCTGATTCCCCTCATGTCCCATCGCGAACGACAGATCATTCGGTCCGATGAACAAAGCGTCGATGCCGGGAACCGCCAGGATTGCGTCGAGATTGCGGATGGCTTCAGGTGTTTCAATCATCAGGATGACGCCGATTCCTTCGTTCGATGCTTTCGCATGCGCAGGGCCGCCGCTGAAACCATAACCGGCGGCCCGCGGGGAAAACGCCGCGCCGCGATTCCCTGCAGGAGGATATTTCGCTGCGGCGACGATGCGGCGAGCCTGTTCCGCTGTGTTCACCTGCGGCACTTGAATCCCCGAAGCGCCGATATCGAGAACACGCAAGATATCCGCCTCCACCGTGCGCACGACCGGGATGACGTTCACGCAACGCGCCGCCCGTATCAAATGCTCCGTTGTTTCAATGCTGGCGGGACCATGCTCGTTGTCGAGAATGACGAAGTCGAATCCCGCATGCCCGCACATCTCGACGATCGCGGGACTCGCGATGCCGACGAACATTCCAAATAAAGGTTTGCTGCCCTTCAGCAGTCCCGGCAACCGGGTATCAAGGGTCGTCACGCCTTTTCCTATTCAAGTTTTAGATTCGCTGTTTTGACAACTTGTGCCCAGCGCGCCTTTTCGTCGCGAATAAAGGTGGCGAACTGCTCCGGTGTGTTGGTCGAGACTTCCGCGCCTTGCACCGCAAGCCGCTCCTTCATATCCGGAGTGTTCAGGATCTTGGTGATCTCGCTGCTCAGGCGCGCGACGATTTCCTTCGGTGTGCCCGGAGGTGCAAGCACGCCCTGCCAGGAGCCCGTCTGAAAATTCTCGAGCCCGGCGGCTTCGGCGACGGTGGGTACATCGGGTATCGCGCTCATTCGCTTGCTGCTTGAGACGGCAAGGATCTTCAACTTTCCGCTCTTTACGTGCGGGTACGTCGCCAGCATGCCGTTAAACATTACGTCGGCCTGTCCGCCGGCCATGTCGGTGATCGCCTGTGCGCCGCCCTTGTACGGGATGTAGGCCCAGTCGACTCCCGCCTTGGATGCGAAGTCGATGCCGGCCAGATGCGGCGCGCTACCGACGCTCGATGCGGCGAAGTTCAGCTTGCCCGGTTTCGACTTGGCAAGCGTGATCAGCTCTTTGGTGTTGTTCACCGGCACCGACGGATGTACGACGAGGATGTGCGGCGAATAAGCGACCATCGTCACGGGAGAAAAATCGGTCGCCGGGTCAAACGAGAGTTTGTACAGGCTAGGGCTTATCGCGAGCGCGCCGATGTCGCATAACAGCAGCGTGTACCCGTCAGGCGGGCTCTTGGCGACAAGATCGGCACCCAGGTTTCCGTTCGCACCGGGCTTGTTCTCAACGACGATCGTCTGGCCGAGCGTCTCGCCGAGTTTCTGTCCGAGCGAGCGCGCCAAGATGTCGGAGGTGCCCCCGGGCGGGTACGGCACGATGATCTTAATCGGCTTGTTCGGATACGCCTGCGCTTGAACGAGCGGAGCACTTAGCAGCGCACCACACGCAAGCAACCCTGCCAAACCGATTCGCAAAACGCTCAGCTTCATAGTCTGTCTCCTTCGCTCTTACGCTCTTAACAACGCCGCTAATGAATTTGCGGCTCAGGAATCGGGCTCGTGCCTTCAAGAAAATCAAAGTCGCAGCCGTCGTTCGCCTGCCTGATGTGACGTGAGAATAGCGCGCCGTAGCCGCGCTCATAATGCGGGGGCGGCGCGCGCCAGTCTTGCCTGCGCCGCGCGAGCTCATCGCCATCGACCAGAAGATTCAGAGTGCGTTTGGGCACGTCGAGCTCGATCTCATCGCCGGTGCGAACCAACGCCAACGGGCCGCCGACCGCACTTTCGGGGGCAACATGCAGCACACACGCGCCGTAGCTGGTACCGCTCATGCGCGCATCTGAAATGCGCACCATGTCCCGCACGCCTTGCGCCAGTATCTTCCTGGGTATGGGAAGCTGTCCCCATTCGGGAAAACCGGGCGCGCCGATCGGCCCGGCGCTGCGCAGCACGAGTATCGACCCTGGTTCGACGTCAAGCGCTGGATCGTCAATGCGCGCGGAGAGATCGTCGTAGTCGTCGAACACGACGGCGCGGCCGCGGTGCACCAGCAGGTGTTGCTCCATCGCGCCCGGCTTAATCACAGCACCATCGGGAGCAAGGTTACCCGTCAGCACTGCGAGGCCGCCGTTGGCAAGCAGAGCATTTGCACGCCGGCGAATCACATCGTCGTTATAGATGGCCGCGCCCGCAATGTTTTCGCCAAGCGTCCTGGCGTTAATCGTCAGCGTCGCGCCGTCGATCAGATCATCAAGCTCGGCAAGCACAGCGCGCAAACCCCCCGCGTAATAAAAATCTTCCATCAAATACTGACCGGCGGGGCGCAGGTTCACAAGCAAAGGCGTGCGTCGGGACAGTTCGTCAAAACGTTCAAGCATCAGCGGGACGCCGGCGCGCCGCGCCATTGCGATCAAATGCACCAGCGCATTCGTTGAGCCGCCGAGCGCGAGTACGGTGCTGATCGCGTTATCGAATGAGGCCGCCGTCAAAAAGTCCGATGGCTTTAAATCCTCCCAGACCATTTCAACGATGCGGCGGCCGGCATCAGTTGCCATGCGCTGATGATTCGCGTCGACCGCCGGGATCGACGCGGCGCCAGGCAGCGTCCATCCGAGCGATTCTGCTGCGCTCGTCATCGTCGACGCGGTGCCCATCGTCATGCACTGCCCCGGCGAGCGCGCGATGCCGTCTTCGACTTCCTTCATGACTTCTTCTGTGATGGTGCCCGCTCGCAGCTCGGCCCAGTATTTCCACGTGTCGCTCCCTGATCCCAGCGGCTGACCTCGCATGTTTCCTCGCAGCATCGGGCCGGCCGGCATGAAGATCGAAGGGAGATTCATGCTCGTCGCGCCCATGATCAGGCCCGGAGTAGTCTTATCGCAGCCGCCCATCAGCACCGCGCCGTCAGCTGGATACGAACGCAGCAGCTCCTCGGTTTCCATCGCGAGAAAATTGCGGTACAGCATCGCTGACGGTTTTTGAAACGGTTCCGACAGCGACATCGCCGGCATCTCGACTGGAAACCCGCCGGCTTGCCAGACGCCGCGCTTGACCTCTTCAACGCGCTGTTTGAAGTGCGAATGACACTGGTTGATGTCGCTCCAGGTGTTGATGATCGCAATCACCGGCTTGCCCGCATAGTCCTTGCGGTCGTAGCCCATCTGAGCGGTCCGCGAGCGATGGCCGAAGGCGCGTAAGTCCTGCGCACCGTACCAGCGATGCGAACGAAGCTGATCGGGCGACTTGCGCCGCCTGCCGAGGAGTTCAGTCAACCGTTGCCCCTGATAGTTATGGCTTTGCCGTCTTCCACACGCCGCCGACGCCGTCGCCGGTTTTGTCGCCGGCCTTCTTGTCATTAATCCAAAGGTAAAGCGGCTTGCCTTTGTACGCCCACTGCTTGGCGCCGTCGTCACGCGTAATGATTGTGTAGTCGCCGGTGGCCTTGTCCGTTGCGGTGGCGGCAAGCGGGGGCCAGCTCGTTGCGCACGGTCCGTTGCAGACGCTCTTGCCGTTGCCGGCAGCATCTTTATCGAACGTGTAAAGCGTCATCCCGGCGGCGTTGGTCAGCGTGCCATCCGTTGTTTTCGGGGCTTGCGCGAATGCAGCGAAAGAAAGCGTTGCGGCGATCATGGCCATGCCGGTTGAAAATGAGGTCGCGTATTTCATCGTCTCTCCTTGAGTTTCACATGTCGTTGGAATGCGGCGCGGCCTGGCTTGCGTAAATGGCGCGCACGGTCTCTATCGTATCCGCTTGCTCTGCAGTCTTGTCGGTGCGGTAGCCCTTGACGCGCGCAAACCGTAGCGCAAGGCCCGCAGGGTAGCGCGGGCTGGCTTGCAGATCGTTAAAGGTCACCTCGACTACCAGTTCGGGCCTGACGTGGACGACCCATTCGTCGCGTTTAATCGCGCGCGCCAGCAGCTCTTCCGTTTGCCACTTCAACATCGCATCCGTCATGCCTTTGAACGTCTTGCCGAGCATGACGAAGCTTTGCGTCTTGGCATCGCGCGCTGCGAGATGCAAGTTGGACAGCCACCCGTTGCGGCGACCATGTCCCCATTCTGCAGCGATGACGACCAGATCGAGCGTGTGCGCGCGCTTGACCTTCAGCCACA
>DATLMT010000134.1:0-8637 GCA_035537135.1 Burkholderiaceae bacterium
TGGTGCCAACGCGGCTTGCCATGAAACACCAGGAAAAACATCCGGAACGAATAGAACGCCGTAATGAACACGCCGATCGTGAGCGCCCAATACGCCGCCGTCGCACCCCATTGCCCACCGTTCGCCGCGGCGTGCGTCGCGATGATGATCGAGTCTTTCGAGTAGAAGCCGGAAAAGAACGGAGTACCGATCAGAGCAAGCGAGCCGATCAGTGCCGTAATCCAGGTGACCGGCATCTTCTTCCACAAGCCGCCCATATTGCGAATGTCTTGGTCGTGATGCATGCCAATGATGACCGAACCCGCCGCCAGGAACAGCAGCGCCTTGAAAAAGGCGTGCGTCATTAAGTGGAAAATGCCCACCGAGTAAGCGGACGCACCGAGCGCCACAGTCATGTAGCCGAGCTGCGACAGCGTCGAATATGCGACAACGCGCTTGATGTCGTTCTGCACAATACCCAAAATGCCCATGAAAAACGCGGTGATCGCGCCGACCACGATCACGAACGACAACGCGACGTCCGACAGTTCGAACAGCGGCGACATGCGCGCGACCATGAAGATGCCCGCGGTTACCATCGTGGCCGCATGGATCAGCGCAGAGATCGGAGTCGGGCCTTCCATGCTGTCCGGCAGCCAAACGTGCAATGGAAACTGCGCGCTCTTGCCCATTGCTCCGATGAACAGGCAGATGCAAATCACGGTCATCAACAGCCATGGCGACCCCGGAATGAACTCGATTGCGCGCGCCGCCATTGCCGGCGCAGCGGCGAACACTTCCGCGTAGTTCAACGTTCCGAAATATGCGTACACCAGCCCAATGCCGAGCACGAAGCCGAAATCGCCAACGCGATTGACCAGAAACGCTTTCAGGTTCGCGTAGATTGCCGTCGGCCGCTCGTACCAGAACCCGATCAGCAGGTAGGACATCAGCCCGACCGCTTCCCAGCCGAAAAACAACTGCAGAAAATTGTTGCTCATTACCAGCATTAGCATGCTGAACGTAAAGAGCGAGATGTAGGAGAAAAACCGCTGGTAGCCGGGGTCGTCGGCCATGTAGCCGATCGTGTAGATATGCACCATTAACGACACGAAGGTGACGACGACCATCATCAATGCCGTCAGCGGGTCGATCAGGAAACCCACTTCGAGGTTGAGCCCGCCAACCACGGCCCAGGTGTAAACGGTGCCATCAAAGGTCGTGCCGCGCATCACTTCGGAAAGCACCATGAACGACGTCACGGTCGCAACTAGCACGCCGAGGATCGTGATCAGATGTGCTCCCGTACGCCCAACGAACTTGCCGGCCAGGCCGGCAACGAGCGCTCCGATCAGCGGCGCCAGCGGCACCAGAAGATAAAGGCTGCGCACCTGTCGTCAGCCTTTAAGCAGATCGAGCTCTTGCACGTCGATCGTCGACAGATTGCGGAACAGGACGACCAGAATCGCAAGGCCGATCGCCGACTCGGCCGCCGCTACCGTCAGGATGAAAAACACGAATACTTGCCCGTGAAAATTTCCGAGGTAGTGTGAGAACGCGACAAAGTTGATGTTGACTGCAAGCAACATCAGCTCGATCGCCATCAGCAGCACGATCAAATTCTTTCGATTCAGGAAAATGCCGACAACGCTGATTGCAAAGAGCAACGCGCCGACCCCTAGATACCACGACAGCGATACCACGACGTCCCCTCTTCTATTGTTTTGCTTGCTGCGCCTTATCTTCGTTTTCGGTCGCCATCGTTACCAGACGCACCCGGTCCTGGCTGCGCACCCTCACCTGCTGCGACGGCTGCTGGCTCTTCGAGTCCTTACGTCCGCGCAACGTCAGCGCTATCGCCGCAATGATCGCCACCAGCAAAATCACGCCGGCGATCTGCAACGGGAAGACATATTCGGTAAACGTCAGCATTCCAAGCGCGCGAGTGTTGTCCGCACTAGCGATGCCCGGGCCCGAACGCGTCATGCCCTGCCACTGCGGCTGCGACAACACCAGCCACATCTGCAGCACGATCAGTGCCGCGACGCCAAACCCCCACGGAGCATTGCGCCAGAACCCCTGTCGCAGCTTGTCGACATTGATGTCGAGCATCATCACGACGAACAGGAACAAAACCATCACCGCACCGACGTACACCAGCACCAGAGCGATCGCCAGAAACTCGGCCCGCAACAGAATCCACAACGCCGCTGCCGAGAAAAACGCCAGCACCAGGAACAGCACCGCGTGCACCGGATTGCGCGCCGTAATCACGCGCAGCGCGGCAACCAGCATGACGCCGGAAAAAGTCAGAAACAAGGCAGCCTGAGCGCCCATCACCCTTCCATCATCGGTAGGGCGCGTCCTCTGCGCGAGCCGCGGCGATTTCTTTCTCGTAACGATCGCCGATCGCGAGCAGCATCGGCTTCGTGAAGTACAGATCGCCGCGCTTCTCGCCGTGATATTCAAGGATGTTCGTTTCGACAATCGAATCAACGGGGCAGCTTTCCTCGCACATGCCGCAGAAAATGCATTTGTACAGATCGACGTCATAGCGCGTCGTGCGCCGCGTGCCGTCTTCGCGCTGCTCCGATTCGATCGTTATGGCAAGCGCCGGGCAGATCGCTTCGCACAGCTTGCAGGCAATGCAGCGCTCCTCGCCGTTTGGGTATCGGCGCAACGCGTGCAGACCGCGAAAGCGCGGCGAGTACGGCGTCTTCTGCTCCGGATACTGAATCGTGATCTTGCGCGAGAACGCGTAACGGCCTGTTAGTGCAAGGCCCTTGACAAGCTCGCGCAGCAGCAGGCTATCGAAAAACTCCCTGACGGCGCCCATTGAATTATTTGCTCCAGATGTTCCAGGGCGTCTGCATCCACACCGCGATTACGACCAGCCAGACGAGCGTCAGCGGAATAAATATCTTCCAGCCGAGGCGCATGATCTGGTCGTATCGGTAACGCGGAAACGATGCGCGAAACCAGATAAAGAGAGAGACAACGAAAAAGACTTTGGCGAAAAGCCAGAACCATGACGACAGCGAGCCGATCCAGCCCGGCGTCTCGAAGCCGAGCAATTGCCCCAGAACAATCGGCGCCGCCCAGCCGCCCAGGAACATGATGGTCGCGACGGTCGATAACAAAATCATGTTCGCGTATTCCGCCAGAAAGAAAATCGCGAAGCTCATTCCCGAATACTCGACCATGTGGCCTGCGACGATCTCGGATTCGCCCTCAACCACGTCGAATGGATGCCGATTTGTCTCGGCAATACTCGACACCACGTAAATCACGAACAGCGGCAGTAGCGGCAGCCAATTCCACGACAGGAAGTTCAGCCCCATAGAGGCAAATGTGCCGATGTTCTGGCCGACGACAATCTGCGTCATGTTCAGCGTGCCGGCCACCATCAGCACCGTCACCAGCACGAATCCCATCCCAATTTCGTAGCTGACCATCTGCGCCGCCGCGCGCATCGCGCCGAGAAATGCGTATTTCGAATTCGATGCCCACCCGGCGATGATGACGCCATAGACACCGACAGATGTGATCGCCATCACAAACAACAGGCCGGCGTTGATGTCCGCGAGCACGACTCCAGGTCCGAAAGGAATCACTGCCCACGCCGCGAGCGCGGGCATCAGAATGACAACGGGCGCCAGGAAAAATAGCGATCGATCCGACTGCGAAGGTGTAATGATTTCCTTCGTAATCAGCTTCACCGCATCGGCGATCGGCTGCAGCAGCCCTAGCGGACCGACGCGATTCGGGCCCATTCGAATATGGAACCACCCGATCAGCCGCCGTTCCCACAACGTCAGGTAGGCCACCAGCCCAAGGATCGGCAGCACGATCGCCATGATTTTTGCCAGCGACCACACCACCGGCCAGGCTGCACCCAGCGTTTGGCTACCGTAGGTGGTGATCGTGTCCATCATGCAGCCTCAAGCGTGATGGGGCCGAACATCGGGCCGAGCGCTGCGGTTGCCTCATGGCCTGCCGATATGTGCACGGCGCCGTCGGCAACCGTTTCATCGACGGCGACTTCCAACAGTGCTGACGTTGCGCCCTGCTTTACACGCGCCGGGTCTCCATTGGCAACGCCAAATTGCTGCAACGTGCGCGAACTCGCTCGTGCCTTCGGCGGCTTTGCGTCGTTCGTTGCCTGCAGCGGCGCTGAGCGGCGCACGATAGCGTCGCTGAAATAAATCGGAACGTCAGTAATTCTTTCCGCCGCCCCCTGCGCAGTTTCCTTGTCCGGACTTGATGGCGTAACGACGGTTCTATTCGACAACAGCGCGCCGACGTCGGCCGGTACCGCCTCGCTGCGGACTTGATCGGATGTCTCGTACTCGAATCCCTCGAGCCCCAGCAGATTGCCAAGCACGCGCAAAACTTTCCATCCGGGCCGCGCTTCCCCTGCCGGACGCACGGTGCCGTTGAAACTCTGGACGCGCCCCTCGCAGTTGATAAAAGTGCCGGCAGTCTCAGTAAACGGTCCGATCGGCAGCATGACGTCGGCATAGTCGAGCGCGCCGTTTCGATACGCCGAACACGCGATCACGGTGTCAGCCGCCTGCAGCGCTTGCGAAGCCGCAACGGGATTGGCGAGGTCGTAGTCAGGCTCGACGTTCCACAACAGGTACGCCGTCCGAGGTTGCTCCATCATCTCGCGCGCATTCAGACCGCGCTTTGCCTCTTGCCCCGCTCCGACGTTTGGCATTGCGCGCGCCACGTAGCCGCCGACTGTATTCGCACCTTCGGTCAACACACCCAACGTCGCGCCCGTTGCGTCGGCAATCCATTGCGCCCACGCATGAAGCTGCGCCGCTTGCGGATGTTGTGTCACCGCGTTGCCGAGCAGAATCGCTTTACGTTCGCCTGACAGCAATGATCTCGCAACGGCAGCGCATGCTTCACCGACGATCAAGCCGTCGACCGGCGCTTTTTCGCCGCGCTCAGCGGCTATTGCGACGGCAATCTCGCACAGCGCTCTAACCCACTCGCTCGGTTTCAAGATGACCTTGCTCGACACCGGCATCAGCAAATCGCTATCGACGGCGTGCAGCACGCTGACCTTGCAGCCGCGCTTGGTTGCGGCGCGGAGCCGCGCCGAGAGCAGCGGTTGATCTTTGCGCAGGAACGAACCTACGAGCAGCGCGCGGTTCAACATGCCGACGTCGGCGATCTTCATTCCAAGCCATGGCACGCCATCAGCCTGAAAATCGCTTTGGCGCAAGCGGAAATCGATATTGTCCGAGCCCACCCCGCGCATGACCTTCGACAGCAGATGCATTTCTTCTAGCGTGCTGCCGGGCCATGCGAGCGCGCCGATAGCCGCTGCGCCATGCTGGGCTTTCACCTGCATCAGCGCCTTGGCCGCGTACTCGAGTGCAACAGTCCAGTCGACTTCTCGCCATTGCCCGTCTTGCTTAATCATCGGTCTGAGCAAGCGATCGGGCGCATTTAGCCCTTCATACGAAAAACGATCGCGATCGGACAGCCAACACTCGTTGATCTCTTCGTTCTCAAGCGGCAAAACCCGCATCACTTCGTTGTTCTTGACCTGAACGATCAGATTGGAGCCGAGTGAATCGTGCGGACTGATCGATTTGCGGCGCGACAGCTCCCACGGACGTGCTTCGTAGCGAAACGGCTTGCTGGTCAACGCGCCCACCGGGCACAGGTCAATCATGTTGCCCGACAGTTCCGAATTGACCGACTGCCCGACGAAGCTAAGAATTTCGGAATGCTCGCCGCGGTTCGCCATGCCGAGCTCCATTACACCTGCAACCTCGATGCCGAAGCGCACACAGCGTGTGCAATGAATGCAGCGCGTCATCTCCTCGGCTGAAATCAGCGGCCCCATGTATTTGTGAAAAACCACGCGCTTCGGCTCGGTGTAGCGGCTGGCCGAGTTGCCGTAGCCGACCGCGAGATCCTGCAGCTGGCACTCGCCGCCCTGGTCGCAGATCGGACAATCCAGCGGATGGTTGATCAGCAGGAACTCCATCACCGAGTTTTGCGCCTGCTTTGCATAAGCCGATTGCGTGCGCGCGATCATCCCCTTTGCAACCGGCGTAGCGCATGCCGGCAACGGCTTCGGCGCTTTTTCAACTTCGACCAGGCACATGCGGCAATTTGCCGCGATCGTGAGCTTCTTGTGATAACAGAAGTGCGGAACGTAGATGCCAAGCCGGTTGGCAGCTTCCATCAGCATGCTGCCTTCGGGCACCTCAACTTTCCGGCCGTCGATTTCGACTTCGATCACGCGTACTCCGCCGCTTCATGCACCAGGCATTGTCGATGCTCGATGTGATGCTCGAACTCAGCGCGATAGTGTTTGACAAATGCCCGCACCGGCATTGCGGCTGCGTCACCGAGCGCGCAGATGGTTCGGCCTTGAATGTTGTCAGCCAGCGAGTTCAGCAGGTCGAGGTCCTGATGGCGCCCCTGGCCGTGTTCGATTCTGTGAATGATCCGATATAGCCATCCTGTCCCCTCACGGCAGGGGGTGCACTGCCCGCAGCTTTCTTCATAATAGAAATACGCGAGCCGCTCGGCCGCCTGCACCATGCAGCGCGTCTCGTCCATCACGATCACTGCGCCGGAGCCGAGCATTGATCCGGCTTTAGCGATCGAGTCGTAATCCATGTCGGTCGCCATCATCACATCGCCTGGAATCACGGGCATCGACGAGCCACCCGGTATCACGCCCTTGATCTTATTGCCTCCTCGCATGCCACCCGCCAATTCCAACAACTTTGCGAACGGCGTTCCGAGCGGCACCTCATAGTTGCCGGGATACGTGACATCGCCCGACACCGAAAAAATCTTGGTGCCGCCGTTGTTGGGCCGCCCGATCTCAAGAAATTTGTCGCCGCCATTTGTGATGATGAACGGCACCGCCGCGAACGTTTCGGTGTTATTGATTGTCGTCGGCTTCCCGTACAGACCGTAGCTCGCCGGAAACGGCGGTTTAAAGCGTGGCCAGCCTTTCTTTCCTTCGAGCGATTCGAGCAAAGCAGTTTCTTCGCCGCAGATATATGCGCCGTAACCGTGGACCGCATGCAGCTCGAACGAGTAATCGGAACTCAAAATGTTGCGGCCCAGATACCCGCTCCTACGCGCTTCATCGAGCGCCTCTTCGAAGCGCTCGTACTCGGCCCAAGTTTCGCCGGGGATATAGTTGTAGCCGACCGAGATGCCCATCGCGTACGCGGCAATCGCCATGCCTTCGATCACAGCGTGCGGGTTGTAGCGCAGGATGTCGCGGTCTTTGAATGTGCCCGGTTCGCCTTCGTCGGAATTGCAGACCAGATACTTTGGCCCGGGATGTTGCTTCGGCATGAAGCTCCACTTCAGCCCCGTCGGAAAACCCGCCCCTCCGCGTCCGCGCAGCGCGGACTTTTTCACCTCCGCGACCACGGCATCGGGTGACAGCTTGTCATTAAAGATTTTGCGCAGCGCCTGATAGCCGCCGCGCTCTTCGTAGCTCGACAACCCCCAGTTGTTGCCATCTAGACCGGCAAGAATCATTGGCGCGATATGCCGGCCGTGGAAGCAGGTCTGCGCGCTCATTCCGGATCCCGCCGCTCCGTGTCCGTGCCACGCGGAGGCGGATTGTCCGCTCGGTGCAGTCCGGCTGTTTGCGCCACAGCCGGAGCCAACTCGAGCTGCGCTAACAGTGCGTCTAGCTTCGCTTCGCTCATGAAGCTTTCCATGCGCTTGTTGTTGACCAGCAGAACCGGGGCGTCTCCGCACGCACCGAAGCACTCCCCTTCTTGAAGCGTGAATTTGCCGTCGGCGGTCGTTTGATTGAAGTCGACGCCGAGTCGCTGCTTCAGATGTTCCGCCGCTCTGGTTGCTCCGGACAAAGCGCACGGCAGATTCGTGCAGATCGAGATCTTGTAGCGCCCGACCGGTTTGACGTTGAACATTGTGTAGAAGGTCGCAACTTCGTACACCGCAATTGGCGGCATGCCGAGATAATTGGCAATGTCTTCGATCGCTTCCTTCGACACCCAGCCAAGCTCATCCTGCGCGATCGCTAATGCAGCGATCACGGCGGACCGTCGCTGCTCGGCCGGAAACTTCGCGGTCTCGCGATCGATCTTGCGATAGGCGTCGACAGACAGCAGCGAACTTGTTTGTGGCAGCGCGCTCATGTTTTGCCTTTACAGCGCCGCAGAAAGGTCTCGACGGCACTCATCGATCGATCTCGCCGAAAACGATGTCCTGCGTGCCGATGATCGTCACCGCATCGGCGATCATGTGCCCGCGCGCCATTTCATCGAGCGACTGCAGGTGCGGAAAGCCGGCGGCGCGAATCTTCAGGCGATACGGCTTGTTAGCACCATCAGAAATTAGATAGATACCGAACTCGCCCTTCGGATGCTCGACCGCCGCGTACACCTCGCCGGGCGGCACGTGAATGCCCTCGGTGAACAGCTTGAAGTGATGGATCAGGTCTTCCATGCCCGTCTTCATGTCGGTTCGCGACGGCGGTGCCACCTTATGATCGTCGGTCATCACCGGGCCGGGATTCGCGCGCAGCCACGTGATGCACTGCTTGATGATTGAATTGCTCTGACGCATTTCCGCCACGCGCACCAGATAGCGGTCATAACAATCACCGTTCTTGCCAACTGGAATCGCAAA
>DATLMT010000135.1:0-5393 GCA_035537135.1 Burkholderiaceae bacterium
ACAGCGCCGCAGTGACGAAATGCAGAATTCCAAAGTAGATGAAACGCTGCCCGAACACCAGCCAACTGCCCACTGAAACCAGCAACGCAGCTGCCGCGATCTGTATCCAGCGCTTCCAGAAATCAGCCGCTGATGGTTTAAAAGACGCACGCAGCACCAGGCTTACGCCGACCAGCAGCAGAAACTGCGTCACGATCGCGCTGCGCCACGCGATCCAGGGCTGATCGCGCGTCATTGCCAGCTCGATCCAGCCGAAGTAGGCCAGGTCGTAAATGAAGTGGTAGACGATCATCTGAGCTACTGCCAAGCCGCGCAGCGCATCGACCAGTAATAGGCGCGGAGCCGAAGTCGAGTTCATCGCAGTGAAGGTGACGGCATAATTGTGGGCGACGCAGTCTAGGTGAGGACGATCATGCTGATGTCGTCGCAGGATTATCGGGAGTCGCTGCGCCGCTCGCGCCCGCGCGTGTACGTCGACGGGCGCGCGGTCGAATCGGTGGCCGACGAGCCGTTGCTTGCACCCGGCGTCAATGCGCTCGGGCTGAGCTACGACTACGCGCTGCGCGAAAACCTCGCCCCTGTGATGCGTGCGCGCGCCGGCACGCACGAGATCAATCGGATGAACGCGATTCCTGCGTCGAGCCAGGACCTGCTGAACAAGCTCGAAGCGGTTCGCTTGTTGTGCCAGCAAACCGGTTGCGCACAGCGTTATCTTGGCGGCGACGGGCTGGCAGCGCTGCGTCAGGCAACGCATCGCATCGACGCCGACAAGAAGACCGACTACTCGCACCGGCTGCGTGCCTATCTGGAGCGCGTGTATTCCGCAGATCTCAGCATCGGTATCGCGATGACGGACGGCAAAGGCGATCGATCGCTCCGCCCGCACCAGCAAGCCAATCTTGACACCTACGTCCACATTGTCGAACGCCGCGCGGGCGGCGTCGTCATCTCGGGCGTCAAGGCGATCGTGACCGCAGCGCCCTATGTGCACGAGTTGTTGGTGATGCCCTGTCGCAACATGACGCAGGATGACGCTGACTTCGCAATTTGCTGTGCGGTGCCGATCGACGCCGATGGTCTGACCATCGTCGCCCGTCCTGCCGGTCGCCCTGGCGAGAAAAACGCGCTGTTCAGCGGCCGATACGGCCAGTCGACCGGTGTTGCAATCTTCGAACGTGTATTCGTTCCTTGGGAAGCCGTTTTCTTGGCGGGCGAGTGGGAGCACTCGGGGTTTCTTACCTACAGCTATGCAACGCATCATCGGCAGACGTGCATCGCCGCGCGCGCCGGCTTTGGAGATCTGCTCATCGGTGCTGGCGCGCTGATGACGGAGGCCAACGGTACCGACCTCGACCAGGCGCACGGACTGCGCGATGCGATGGTCGATCTGATCAAGATCGTCGAAGGTTTCTACGCATGCGGCGTTGCGGCGTCCGTGTATTGCACTGATGATCCGTCCGGGGTTGCAATGCCCGATGCAGTGTTCGGCAATATTGGCAAGCTGCTAATGGCGACCCAGATTTATGACATGCATCGCTTGGCACACCACGTATCCGGTGGGCTGATCGTGACGCTTCCAGGTCCTGACGAAGACCACAATCCGGCGACTGCCGGCCGCCTGTCCGAGCTGTTGACCGCGCGCTCCGACATTCCGTACGAGAAGCGCATTGAAGTCGCACGATTCGTCGAGGATTTGACCGCGTCATATCAAGCGGGTTGGTATTCGGTAATTTCCTTGCACGGCGGTGGCTCGCCGGATGCGATGAAGATGGAGATCTGGCGCAACTATCCGCTCGGCAACAAGGTCGATCTGGTGGAGCGCCTGCTCGAGCGCGGCGTGTTAACCGATGACGTACGAAAGATCACGCGCAATCGTCAGCCGGGGCGCTGTTGCATTGAAGGATGTCAGGTCCCCGCGGTGCCGGTGGTCGTGTCGCTGCCACAGGCAGGCACGGCGCGAGCTATGTTGCCGCTGCGCAAGACGGGTACGACCGACTAGGGCTTCACGGTGCGCCTGCGATCCGAGCAGTCGTTTCTTCTCGTTGTAGACGTGCAAGCGCAGCTTGCGCCGCGAGTCGAGGGCGGCGATCAAATTATTGCAAGGTGCGCCGCTCTGATCCAAGCGGCGCGCCTTCTAAAACTTCCGGTTCGCATTACCGAGCATTGCGCCGATCGCATCGGGCACTCGGTGCCTGAGATTTTGGCTCTGACACGGCCGGACGAAGTCGTGTCGAAAACTCATTTCTGCTGCACTGATGAACCGGGCGCGATGACAAACTTCGATGCGCTAGATCGCAAACAAGCGGTGATTGCGGGCATGGAGGCGCACGTGTGCGCAATGCAGGCCGCGTTAGGCTTGGCCGATCATGGCTACGAATGCTTCTTCGTCTACGACGCGTCAGGCTCTCGGCGATCGTCGGATCACATGGTTGCGATCGAGCGTCTGCGAATGAGTAACGTGCATATCGTAACTGCCGAAATGGTGATGTTTGAATGGTTGAAATGCGCGGACGCGCCCGAGTTTCGCGAGTTGCTGAAGATCGTCAAGAGCGTTTGACACCTAACACTCAGGCGCCAAGGCAAGCGACGCGCGCCGACATCGCTGCGATCCACGAGGTGCGCGTGTCAGTGCATGAGAACCGGCTGACTCGAAGCGTCATCACGGAGCGCGATTACATCGATCACCTAGAAGTTTTGGGACGGGGCTGGGTGATCGAGATAGCACGTCGCATCGTTGCTGTTGTCATCGTTAATGCGCGCAACGGCAGCATTTGGGGCCTCTTTGTACATCCTGAGTATGAGCGGCGCGGCTTCGGGCGGCTGCTGCTCGATACTGCGGTGCACTGGCTGTCGTCTCAGGGACTGAGACGACTGTGGCTGACGACCGCGCCTGCAACGCGCGCAGAAGGCTTCTACGAGGCGGCAGGTTGGATACACGCCGGCACGACCCAGCATGGGGAGATACGTTTCGAATTGAGCTGCCCACGTGTCCACGGCCCAGCCTGATCTATTCGGCGCGGCGCCATGGCCGGGCGGCCTTGTCTACACGCCGGATTTTATTGACGCCGACGAAGAGAGACGGTTGCTACAGGCGATACGCGACGTGCCGATGCACGACGCTCAATATTATGAGTACACGGCTAGGCGGCGCGTCGCGAGCTTTGGTGCGAGCTACGATTTCGAAGCGCGGCACTTGCACGACGCTGCGCCGGTTCCGGAATTTCTGATCCCGCTGCGCCGGCGCCTGGCAGATTTCGTCGCGCTGCCTGAGGAGTCGTTCGCGCAGACTCTGATTACGGAATATCGTCCCGGCACACCGCTGGGGTGGCATCGGGACGCGCTCAACTACGAGCTGATAGGGGGCGTCTCGCTGGGCGGACGGTGCCGTATGCGTTTTCGTCCGTATCCGCCGCGCCGCGGACGTGACCCGAAAGCATTTGCGCTCGAGCTGGAGCCGCGCTCGATGTACGTGATGCGTGACGCAGTGCGCTGGAGCTGGCAGCACTCGATTCCGGCGACGCCCGAACACCGATGGTCGATCACGTTTCGCACATTGCGAAATTCACAGTCGGTCGCTTAGAACTCCACGTGTATTCTCGCCGCGCCGAAATCTCAGGTGACACGAATGTTCGAGTTGGTTACCGATCCGCAGATCTGGGTCGCCTTTCTTACGCTGACCGCGCTCGAGCTGGTGCTCGGTATAGACAACATCGTTTTTATATCGATCCTGGTCGACCGGCTGCCCAAGCACCAGCAGAAGCGCGCGCGCCAGATCGGCTTGTTCATGGCGATGTTTCTGCGTATCGCTTTGTTGCTGGTGCTTTCCTGGATCATCGGATTGACAGACACGCTGTTCACCGCATTCCGGCAGGAGATCTCCGGACGCGATCTGATTCTGATTGGAGGCGGGGTCTTTCTGTTGTGGAAGAGTACGCGCGAGATCCACCATTCGCTTGAAGGTGCCGAGGGTGAGGCGGTGAGCGCGACAAGGGCAACGTTCGGCTCAGTCATCCTGCAAATCATGCTGATCGATATCGTGTTCTCGCTTGATTCGATCATCACGGCCGTCGGCATGGTCGATGAGATCGAGGTGATGATTGCAGCAGTGGTTGTTTCAGTCGGGCTGATGATCGTGGCATCAGGTGCGATAAGCCGCTTCGTCTCGCAGCATCCGACGATAAAGATGCTTGCGTTGTCGTTCCTGGTTGTCGTCGGCGTCGTGCTCGTTGCAGATGGATTTGGACAGCACATTCCCAAAGGGTATGTCTATTTCGCAATGGCTTTCGCGGTTGTGGTGGAGATGCTGAACATCCGCGTGCGCAGGCGTTCGGCCAGGCCGGTCCGCCTGCATTCCCCTTACGTTCCCGAGAATGAACGGAGCAATGACGGCTAATGCGGTCGCCGTTGCATTGCTCGCCACCATAACGTCCTCGGCGGCGGCGATCGATCTGCAGGGTCATCGAGGCACGCGGGGCCTGGCACCCGAGAACACTCTGGCGGCATTCAGGACAGCGCTTGCGATCGGCGTCACTACCCTGGAGACTGACTTGGCGCTGACGCGTGACGGCGTCCTGGTGCTATCGCACGAGCCCCGTCTGTATGCGGCGTTGACGCGTGGGGCCGACGGGCGCTGGCTGAGCGAAGACGGCCCGCTGATTTTTTCGTTGAAGGCAAGCGATCTCGCGCAATACGACGTCGGCCGCATGAACCCTGCCCACAAGTACGCCGCAGCATGGACTGAGCAGAAAGCGGCGGACGGCGAGCGCATTCCGACCTTGCAGCAGCTGTTCGATCTGGCACGCGATGCGCGGTCCCCAGGAGGGCAGCCCGTGCGTTTCAACATCGAAACCAAGATCACACCGACGAGCGGTGATACGACGCCCGACGCCGCACTCTATGCGCGCGCGGTCGTCGACGAAGTGCGCGCGGCAAGGATGAGCGAGCGGGTCACCGTGCAATCGTTCGATTGGCGCACACTCCGTGAAGTAAAAAAAATTGCGCCGGATTTGCAGACCGCATGTTTGACGATCGATTCATCCGGCATGAATACTGTGTCGCCCGATGCGTCCGGTGGATCGCCGTGGCACGCGGGGCTAAAAGTGGCCGATTACGGCGGGTCGCTGCCGCGCATGGTGCAGGCTGCAGGATGCAGCGCCTGGGCGCCGTTCTGGCGCAACGTGACGCCGGAAAATATTGCCGAGACGCACGCGCTGAACCTGAAGATCATTCCGTGGACCATCAATGATGCCGCGGACATCGAGCGTCTGGCGGCGCTCGGCGTCGACGGCATCATTACTGACTACCCCGACCGGGCACAACGCGCGCTCGCCGCGCGCGTTTCCATCGACTGATTTCGATGAGAAATCGCGTTTCCGATCTGTATACTTTCCATT
>DATLMT010000136.1:0-3327 GCA_035537135.1 Burkholderiaceae bacterium
CAAAGCGGGCCAACCCGCGCCGGGTGGGACGTGCACCAACGTCGGCTGCATCCCGTCCAAGGCGCTTCTGCAATCGTCTGAGAACTTTGAGCAGGCCGGCCACGCCTTTGCCAATCACGGCCTAGAAATCAAAGGCTTGAAGCTAAATCTTGAGAAGATGCTTCAGCGTAAGGATGCGGTCGTCAAGCAGAACAACGACGGCATCTTGTACCTCTTCAAGAAGAACAAGGTGGCGTTCTTTCACGGGCGCGGCGCGCTGGTTTCCAAGACCGACGCTGGGATCGAGATCGCGGTGTCGGCGCCTGCCAACGAAACCATTTTCGGCAAGCATGTGGTGGTCGCTACGGGCTCGACCGCTCGAGCGCTGCCGGGCATTGCTTTCGACGAGCAGCGCATCCTGAGCAACGACGGCGCGCTATCGGCCGGCGCAGTGCCCAAGCGGTTGGGCGTGATCGGGGCGGGGGTAGTCGGCCTCGAGCTGGGATCCGTATGGCGGCGCCTCGGCGCAGAAGTCACGCTGCTGGAAGCGCTGCCCGAGTTTCTAGGCGCAGTCGATCAGCAGATGGCGAAAGAAGCGGCGAAGGCGTTCGCCAAGCAGGGATTGAAGATTGAGCTAGGTGTGAAGATCAACGCGGTCAAGGCCGACAAGAAAAGCGTCGTTGTCGACTACGCCGATGCCAAAGGTGACGCGCAGTCGCTCACCGTTGACGCGTTGATCGTCTCCATCGGACGCGTGCCGAACACGCACGGTCTGAACGCCGAGGCGATCGGGCTGAAGCTCGACGAGCGCGGCTTCATCGCGGTCGACGACCGGTGCTGCACCAACGTACCTAACGTGTGGGCAATCGGCGACGTGGTGCGTGGGCCAATGTTGGCGCACAAAGCGGAAGAAGAAGGTGTTGCCGTCGCTGAGCGCATCGCTGGCCAGCATGGCCACGTCAACTTCAACACGATTCCTTGGGTGATCTACACGTCGCCCGAGATTGCGTGGGTTGGGCAGAACGAGCAGCAGCTGAAGTCGGAAGGACGCGCTTACAAGGCCGGCACGTTTCCATTTATGGCGAACGGCCGGGCGCGAGCTCTCGGCGACACCACCGGCATGGTCAAATTTCTCGCCGATGCCCGGACCGATGAGATCCTCGGCGTCCACATCGTCGGACCGTTTGCCTCCGAGCTGATCGCCGAAGCGGTCGTGGCGATGGAGTTTCGCGCTTCCAGCGAAGACATCGCGCGCATCTGCCACGCGCATCCGTCGCTATCGGAGGCGACCAAGGAAGCCGCACTGGCGGTCGATAAGCGGGCGCTAAATTTCTAGCAGCTCCGTGTCCTTCCGCGGTCAACTCGACCACGCGCTTGCGCAGCGCGGCTACGTCCTCGACCCGTCGCAGCAAGCTGCGGCCGACCGGTTGCAGCAGCTATACGACGACTGCGTCGACTACAAAGCGCAGCGCTCAAATGCACTGAAGAAGCTGCTGGCGCATCCGCCGGTTCCGCGCGGCGTGTACCTGTGGGGCGGTGTCGGCCGCGGCAAGAGTTTCCTGATGGATATTTTCTTTACCGCGGTGCCGATCACCCGCAAGACGCGTGTGCATTTTCACGAATTCATGCGGAGCGTCCACCGCGAGCTCGACGATCTGAAAGGCATCGAGGATCCGCTGTACGAAGTCGCGAAACGCATAGCGTCGCGTTTCCGATTGATTTGCTTCGACGAATTTCACATCTCTGACATTGCAGACGCGATGATCCTGCATCGTTTGCTTGCCAAGCTGTTCGAGCTGAACGTGGGTTTCGTAGTGACCTCGAACTATCCGCCCGACCGCCTGTACCCGGACGGTCTGCATCGTGATCGAGTGCTGCCCGCAATTGATCTGCTGAAGGAACGGCTCGACGTGTTGGCGGTCGATGCCGGCGTTGATTACCGACAGCGTGCCATGTCGCGCATCGATGCATATCTGACCCCAAGCGGTCCTGTTGCCGACGCCACACTGCAGGCAGCGTTCGAACGCATTGCTGAAGCCGATGACGATGACCCCGTGCTCAAGATTGAAGGGCGCCGCATACGCGCCCGCAGGCGCGCGGGCGGGGTTGCGTGGTTTGACTTTGCCGTGCTGTGCGGCGGGCCTCGCTCACAGAACGACTACCTCGAGATCGCAGCACTGTTTCACACTGTGCTGCTGTCCAACATTCCGCGCATGAGCGCCGGCCAAGCTTCGGAAGCGCGGCGGTTTACGTGGCTCGTCGATGTTCTGTATGACCGTCGCGTCAGCTTGATCGCGTCAGCTGAAGCGCCGCCGGAGCAACTCTACGTTGCCGGCGCGCTGACCAATGAATTTGCACGCACCGCGTCTCGTCTGCAAGAGATGCAGTCACGCGAATATCTGGAGGCACCGCGGCGCAGCGTCGGCGCACGGGTATCGTGATACGTTCGACCTTGCTGTGAGCACGTCGAGCAGGCTGATGAAGGACTTGTGGCTGTTAATCGCGCTGTTGGCGCCGGCGGCTGCGGCAAGCGAGTTCGGGGAGCGCTACCCGGTCGGGAGCATTCAGGATGGGGTGCAGGCGCAAGCGGCGCTGAAGGATGCCGAGGCCGAGCTTGCGCGTATCACCAAGAGCGCGAAGTTGCGCGACGCGGAGTGTTTGAACGGATTTTTAGTCAGCTCGTGCCGCGATGATGTGCGGCGCGAAACAGAGCTAGCGGAGCGCGAGGTCAAGCGTGTGCGTGTTGAAGCGCGCGACGTCCAGCGCCGCGTAGACGCCGACAGAGTTGCGAAGCGGCGCGCCGACGAAAAAGCTGCGCGTGCTGTCGAAGATGCACGGCGGTCACAGAAGGTGTCGCAAGCACTTGATGCTGCAAAGGTGCGCGAAGCTGAAGCGAAGCGTCGCGAGGCGACAGCCACTAAAGAAGGTGAGGCTGCGCAGGCCGGCCCGGTGCAAGCGGAAGAACAGAATCGCGCTCGGCAGTCACCGCCTCGATTGACCGCTGAACAGCGCTCCGAGAACGTGCGTAAGTTCCAGCAGAAGCAGGAGCAGGCGCAGAAGCGCGCGCTCGAACAGGAAGCCAAGCGCAGCGAGAACGAACAGCGGCGCGCCGCGAAGCGCAGTCAGATCGAGCAGCAGGAAGCAGCGCGCGAAGAGGTGCGCAAGAGGGCCGCAGGGTCAATGTGAAAGGCCCGGAGGGCGCATCCGGCTCGCCGTTCTGGGGCGCCATCGACTTCGGAACGTCGAACACTGCGGTGGCGCGTGCCGTCGCCGACGGCGACGATGCACGCTTGGCGCGAATCGATCTCGCACCGCTCGAGCAGGGCGCGACCAGCATGCCCACGGCCG
>DATLMT010000137.1:0-3165 GCA_035537135.1 Burkholderiaceae bacterium
GTCAACCGTGGCCGGGTTGCTGACGGCCGCAATGATCACCCTGCACCCGGGGGGACTCAATGTTCCGCCTTGGGTCGCCTACGCGGCGTGCGCAACGTTCGTGTTCGCCGGCCTTACCACCGTGGCTCACGAGTTCGCACTGCATCGAATGCATGCATGGCTGGGTATTGCATGCGTAGTGTCGTTGCTTGTCCCGGGAACGTGGGTGGCCTTCGGTCCCGGTACGCGCGAGTGTTCAGTAAGCGGACCGTTCCTCAGTGGTATGGGGTCGGACCTCGTGTGTCGCGGCGCATTCGGGCTGGGCGCAGTTATTGTGGCCGCCCTTCTGGTGTGGATCGTAATGCGGACGCTTCGCCAGCGCCGGTGAGCCATCCCGCGATCTTCTGCGTTCGATCACGTCGGAGCGGTACAGTGACCCCATGAAAATCCAACATGCAATGCTCGATTTTCAGGGCCGTCCCAGGACCGCCAACGACGCAGCCCCCGCCGTTTTGATCACGATCCCGCTCAGTCACTACTGCGAAAAGGCGCGCTGGGCGCTCGACCGAGTCGCGCTACCGTACCGCGAAGAGCCGCACGCACCATTACTGCATCGGCTTGCAACCAAGCGTCATGAGCGCGGCACCGTGCCGGTGCTGGTCCATGGAAGCAATCGTTTCAGTGACTCGACCGACATTCTCAAGCATTTGGATACGGTGTGCGGCGGGGACCTGCTTTTCCCGCGCGATGCCAAGGTGCGCCGCGAAGTGGAGGCGCTCGAGGAGCGGTTCGACAAGGAGCTTGGTCCGCATACGCGTCGTTGGGCCTATGGGCAGGCGCTGCCGCAGAAGAAGTCGATACGCTCGTTGTGGGCTCGCGGCGTGCCGTCGATCGAAGCGAGCGTGATTCACGTGATCGCGCCGGTCGTGCGCCGGCTGGTTCGCATGGCATACAAGATCACACCCGAGAACGCGCAGCGTTCGCTCGAGCGCGTGCACGGCGAGTTTCGGCATGTAGAGGAACTGCTGAGTGACGGGCGCCAATTTCTAGTCGGTGATCGTTTCACCGCGGCCGACCTGACCTTTGCTTCGCTCGCGGCGCCAGTCTTATTTCCTCCTGAGTGTCGCGCCGTCCAGCCGGCACTCGACGACGTACCCTCCGCGATGCGCGAGGAAATCTTGCGCTTTCGGGAAACTGACGCCGGGCGATTTGCGCTGCGGATGTTTTCGCAGGAGCGTAGCTCTTGATTTCGAGCTGATGTCGGCTCGCAACGTGTCTACTCAGTATGTTGAGTAGTTTTGAGAAGCTGCGACGCCAAGAAGCCACACATGGACGAACCGACAACCGACTACCGTACCCCCCGCGCCGCTTTAATGGCCGGTGCGCGCGATGCGATGGGAGCGCCGATCGCTGTACTCGCTGCGGGTTATGTCGGCTACGGTGCGTTGGCTTCGGGCTTCGACTTTCCCCTGTGGTTGATCGTCGCGTCAACGCTGTTGATTTTTGCGCTTCCCGGCCAGCTGATCATGCTCGAAATGCATGCGGTGAGCGCCCAGCTCGTGCTGATCGTTCTCGCCGTCAGCCTTTCGGCTTCACGGTTTCTACCAATGACGACGGTGCTGTCAGCAATGATGCAGCACCCGAGGTACTCGCGCGGGCAGATGTACGCGTCTGCGCACGTGGTCGCGATGACCGGTTGGGTTGCAGCAGTGAACCGCGTACCGCAACTGCCTGCTGAACAGCGTTTGCCCTACTTCCTGGGCTTCGCGCTGTCGTGCTGGATCGCATGTGCCGCTGCGAGCCCGGTCGGATATTTCCTCGCGGCGCAGATGAGCGAGGTCGTCAAGCTCGGCCTGGTGTTCATGAATCCAATCTATTTTCTGCTTATTCTCGCCGGTGAAACGAAAGCTGCGCTGGGCCGCCTCGCCCTCATTGCGGGTGCTGTGACTGGACCCGTCGCGCATGTGTTCGCGCCGCAATGGAGCTTGCTTGCCGCCGGACTGGTGGGAGGCAGTGTTGCCTACGCTTTGCATCGCTGGAGACGGACGGCGTGAGTAACGCCGGCCTCGGGTACCTGTCGCTGCTCGTCATTGGCTGTGCGGCAGGCACTTATCTTTGGCGGGCGCTTGGCGTTGCAGTAGCAGGCCGGCTCGATCCTGACGGCGAGATATTCAGTTGGATGGGAGCCGTGGCGCTCGCCATGATTGCGGGGCTTGTGGCGCGGATGCTGGTGGAGCCGGTCGGTGTGTTGGCAACCACAAGTTTGGCCGAACGGATGGGTGCGACTGGATGTGCAGCGGTGATGTACTTCGCCGTTACTAGGCGAAATTTGCTCGCGGGTGTGCTCGGTGGGTGCGTTGCGATCGTTGCGTTGCAGTGGTTGCGGTAGTCGTCCTTCGCGGTCAACCTGCGCGCATATATCGCGGCTCTGAAAAGATCGACGTCAGTTCAACTCGCTTGATTTCTGGGTGATCAGGGACTGCGTACAGCACCGGCGCGATCAGTTCCTCGAACAGTCCACGCAGGCTGCGTGCGCCGGACTTGTACTCGACGGCGAGGTCAGCAATCTCTTCAAATGCGCGTGGTGCGACGACGAGATCGACACCCTGTACCTTTAGGATTGCCTGGAACTGCCGGTAAATACAGTTGCGCGGCTCGGTCATGATCCTGACCAGCATGTCACGCGAAAGGTCGCGCAGTCGTGCAACCGTGGTCAGCCGCCCGCTGAATTCGGGGATCAGGCCGAATTCGACAAGGTCCGTCGGCTTCACGCGTTCATTCAGCCGCTCAATCATGCGCCGGTTGTCTTCTTCCGACGTGGAGATGAAGCCGAAGCCTTGGTTGTTCGACATGATGGCATTCAATCCCACGAACGCCCCGCCGCAGATGAAAAGAACATGTGTCGTGTCGAGGTACTCGCCGCCCGCAAGTCGCACCGGCGCACCTTCCATAATCTTCAGCAACGCGTGCTGCACGCTCTCACCGGACGGGCCACGGTCAGCGACGGCCGACGCCGATTTCAGTTTGTCGATCTCGTCGATGAACACGATGCCATGCTGCGTTCGCGTAACCTCGCCTTCGGCCTTGTCATGCAGACGCTGAAGAATGGCCTGGATCTCGTCGTTGACGTAGCGAGACTGCGCGAGTGATGTGGCGTCTGCAGTGACGAACGGAACTTTCAGCAGG
>DATLMT010000138.1:0-6899 GCA_035537135.1 Burkholderiaceae bacterium
CCCTGCGTGGTGGTACCTGGAAATGGGCGGCGAGGACCCGTACGCGGATCCGGCCGCATACGACCGCTACGCGCCCATCCGACACATCAAGCAGTGGAAGACGCCCGCGCTGATCATTCACGGCGAAAAAGACTATCGCTGTCCAATCAGCGAAGGGCTGAATCTGTTCGAAGCGCTTCAATATCACGGCGTGCCGTCCGAGTTGCTGGTGTTTCCTGACGAGAACCACTGGATCCTGAAGCCGCGCAACATCGTCGCGTGGTACGACGCGGTGCTGAGCTTCATCAAGCGCCATCTTTCGTGACCATCGAAACGATCGATACTCAAAGCGTTCGCGAGTATCTGCTCGGTCTGCAGCAACGCATTGTCGATACGCTCGAGCGCCTCGACGGCAAGCCATTCATCCACGATTCATGGGAGAAATCTGCCGACGCGCAGTTGGGCGGAGGTGGACTGACGCGCATCATCGAGAACGGCAATCTGCTGGAGCGCGGCGGGGTCGGCTTCTCGCATGTCGTCGGCCGTGCGTTGCCGCCATCGGCAAGTGCGCTAAGGCCTGAGCTGGCGGGACGGCACTTCGAAGCGCTCGGTGTCTCGCTTGTATTTCATCCACGCAGCCCGCACGTGCCGACGGTGCACATGAACGTGCGATTCTTTATCGCAAAGGCAAAGAGTCAAGAGGACATTTTTTGGTTTGGCGGCGGCATGGATTTGACGCCGTATTACGGCTACGAGGACGACGCGCGACACTTTCACGCGACGTGTAAGCGCGCGCTCGAGCCCTTCGGTGCCGATAAGTATCCGCGCTTCAAAAAGTGGTGCGACGATTACTTCTATCTGAAGCATCGTGACGAGCCCCGGGGCATCGGCGGCGTGTTCTTCGATGATTTCCACGCACCAGGTTTCGCGCAAAGCTTCGCCATGCAGCGTGCCGTCGGCGACGCGTTCCTCGACGCCTACGTGCCGATCGTCGAGCGCCGGCGCGATCTAACGTACGGCGAACGCGAGCGCGAGTTTCAGGCGTACCGGCGCGGGCGTTATGTCGAGTTCAACCTCGTGTTCGACCGCGGCACGTTGTTCGGGCTGCAGTCGGGGGGTCGTACCGAATCAATCTTGATGTCTCTGCCCCCCGTGGTGCATTGGAAATACGACTGGCGGCCTGAGCCCGGCACGCCCGAGGCGCATCTGTATTCGGATTTTCTGCGCCCGCGCGAATGGGTATAGCAGTGGCCGCCATCGGACTGCTCGGCGGCAGCTTCGATCCGATTCACAACGGTCACCTGCAACTGGCGCGCGATGCGCTGAAGCAATTGTCCTTAGAAGTGGTCCGCTTCATACCCGCGGCACAGCCCTGGCAAAAAGACACGATTACCGCACCCGAGCACCGAGCGCGAATGGTTCAGCTGGCGGTCGCTACTGATCCTGGCTTTGCCCTTGACATGCACGAGATCGAACGCGGCGGTATCACGTACACGATCGACACCTTGCGTGCGCTGCGAGTGCAGCTGCCCAACCGTCCGCTCATATTGATCATGGGCTCAGACCAGTTCGCGCGATTCGATACGTGGCACGACTGGCAGCAAATCGTCGAGCTGGCGCACATCGCGGTTGCGCAACGCGCGGGAGCGCGAGCGCGACCAAGTGCAAGCATGCAACGACTGCTCGGCGAGCGCAGCGGCTTAGCCGCATCGCTCGCGCAACCCTCTGGCGGCTGCATCGTCGAGTTCCAGATGACGCCGGTCGACGCTTCCGCCACCGAGGTCCGGCGTTTGCTTCGCGAGCCGGTGTCGGCCGAAAGGGAGCAGCGCCTGTTGGCGATGGTCCCTGCCGCCGTGCTCGACTATATTGATTCGCATCGCCTCTATCGGGACTAATTTGGATATTCGCAAACTGCAGCGCCTAGTTGTCGACGCTCTTGAGGACGTCAAGGCCCAGAACATCGAGGTGTTCAATACCGTCGGGCTGTCGGACATGTTCGAGCGGGTGGTTATCGCCAGCGGGACGTCGAACCGCCAGACCCGCGCGCTCGCATCCTCGGTTGTCGAAAAGGTCAAGGAAGCTGGCGGTGACATCGTCAGCGTCGAGGGTGCAGACGCCGGCGAATGGGTACTGGTCGACTGCAACGACGTGATTGTCCACATCATGCAACCGGCCTATCGCGCGTACTACAACCTGGAAGAAATATGGGGTGGCAAGCCCGTTCGACTCAAGTCTGCCGCCGTCGCGACGAAAAAGTCTTCAGGTAGAGCGAAAAGAGCAGCAACGGCCGCTTAGCGTAATGAGAATCACCGTCGTTGCGGTGGGCCAGCGGCAGCCGGCCTGGGCTGATGCAGCGGTCAACGAGTACTTCTCGCGCCTGCCCCCCGATTTCAAAGTGGAGTTGAAACTAGTGAAAGCCGACCCCCGCAGCGGCAGTATTCAACTGGCGCGGTCGTTGAGCGCCGAGGCGGTTCGTGTGCGCGCCGCTGTGCCTGATGACGCGTGGCTGATCGCACTCGATGAACACGGAAAAGACTGGACTACGCAGCAGTTCGCCGATCAGCTGCGGCGCTGGCGTGATTTCGCCCACGACATCGCTTTTGCGATCGGCGGCGCCGATGGCCTCGATCCCGGCCTGAAGAACGAGGCGCGCACGCTGCTGCGTGTTTCAAGCATGACGCTGCCGCACGCGCTCGCGCGTGTCGTGCTCGCCGAGCAGCTGTATCGCGCAGCCTCGATACTGGCTGGGCACCCGTATCACCGTGCATAACCACTGATGCCTGGGGCGATCTACCTTGCCTCACGCAGCCCGCGCCGGCGCGAGCTGCTAAAGCAGATCGGCGTCAAATTCGACCCGCTACTGCTGCGGCTTGCAAGTCCGCGCGGCCCGGACGTCGACGAATCATTGCAGGCCGGTGAGCCAATCGCCGACTACGTTGAGCGCACCGCGCGGGAAAAGGCCGCGTTCGGGCTTAACGTGCTGCGGATGCGATCGATGCTGTATCGGCCGGTGCTGTCGGCTGACACCATTGTGATCGTCGACGGCGGCATTCTCGCGAAACCGGCAAACGTCGAACAGGCGCGCGAGTTCATGCGCGTCCTGTCGGGTCGTACGCACGAAGTACGCACCGCGGTAGCACTGGCGATGGAAGGCTCGCTGACGATCGCGACCTCGATTTCGCACGTGAGCTTGCGTGCGCTGGACAGCGATGAGATCGAGCGCTACTGCGCCACAACGGAGCCATACGACAAGGCCGGCGGTTACGCGATTCAGGGACTAGCGTCGATTTTCATTGAGCGGCTCGAAGGGAGCTACTCAGGGGTAATGGGATTGCCGCTGTTTGAAACGGCGCGACTGCTAGCAAAGGCCGGACTGAAAGTGCTGTGAGACAAAAGAAAACGGCTCGCCGTATCTGCAGCGAGCCGTTTTAGGTAGGTCCGACTTACTTCTTGGCCTTGTCTTTGTCCGCCAGGGCCTTGCACTGCGCATCCTTCGCAGCGTCTTTCATCTTGGCATCCTTTGCCGACGCGTCGGTGTAGGTCTTGCACTCCGCCGCCGTCATCTCCTTAGGCTTTGGCGCGTCCTTCATCTGCGCACCCACGGTCGCTGCAGCAAGGCCCAGGCAGCAGGCGATGGATACGGAAGCTACGGTCTTCATTGGTTCTCTCCCCTGATTAGTGGTTGGATGCAGTTGGCGCCCAGACGCGAGCCCCGGGTCGTTACATGCAGCCCAAGCATAACCGTATGCGCTGGCCAAACTCAAGCGCGGACACAGTAGGGATCGTCCCAACTGCTGCGATACCATCGCCGCCGACCGATGGAAGACATCCTCATCAATATCACCCCTCAGGAGACGCGAGTTGCCGTCTTGCTCGCCGGCGTCGTGCAGGAATTGCACATCGAGCGCAGCGCAGCGCGCGGCATCGTTGGCAATATCTACCTCGGGAAAGTCGTGAGGGTGTTGCCCGGAATGCAATCGGCATTCGTCGATATCGGGCTGGAACGGGCGGCGTTTTTGCACGTAGCCGACATTTGGGAGTATCGCCAGAGCACGCAGGAAAAGCCGCTACCCATCGAGCGCCTGATTCACGAAGGCGAGACACTGTTAGTGCAGGTGGTCAAGGATCCGATCGGCAGCAAAGGCGCGCGTTTATCCACGCAGGTGAGTATTGCCGGGCGCATGCTGGTGTATTTGCCGCAAGATCCGCACATCGGCATTTCGCAGCGCATCGAGAACGAGGAAGAGCGCACGCAGCTGCGCGAGATGCTGCAAAAACTCGTGCCCCCCGACGAGCGTGGCGGGTACATCATTCGCACCAGTGCCGAGGACGCAACCGAGCCCGATCTGGCAAACGATCTGGAGTACCTGCGCGTGCTGTGGACGCGTATTCAGGAGCGGCGCGCCCAGAGTGTCGCGCCTGCGGTCCTTTATCAGGAACTATGGCTGGCGCAACGCATTCTGCGCGATGTGACAACCGAAGCGACCGCTTCCGTTCAAATTGACTCGCGCGAAAACTTCGTCAAGCTGGAACAGTTTGCGCGTCAGTTCGTGCCCCGCGTCGAAGCCAAGCTTTCTCATTACACCGGGGAGCGTCCGCTGTTCGATCTGCATTCGATCGATGCCGAGATCGAGCGCGCCTTGGCGCGCAGAGTCGAGCTGAAATCCGGCGGCTATCTGATCATCGATCAGACCGAAGCCATGACGACGGTGGACGTGAACACCGGTGGCTTCGTCGGCACGCGAAACTTTGACGACACGATTTACAAGACGAATCTTGAAGCAGCGCAGGCGATCGCGCGACAATTGCGGCTGCGAAACCTGGGCGGCATCATCATCGTCGACTTTATAGACATGATGAACGCCGAGCACCAGGACGCGGTGCTGGCCGAATTCAAGAAAGCGCTGGCGCGCGACCGCACGCGCATGACCGTCAGCGGCTTCACTCAGCTCGGTCTGGTCGAGATGACCCGCAAGCGCACGCGCGAATCATTGGCGCACATTTTGTGCGAGCCGTGCCCTATGTGCCAGGCACGCGGACAGGTCAAGACTTCGCGCACCATGTGCTTCGAAATCCTGCGCGAGATTTTGCGTGAAGCGCGCCTGTTCGACGAGACGCGCGAATTTCGAATCCTTGCCTCGCAGCAGGTAATCGACCTGTTTCTCGAAGACGAATCGCAATCGCTCGCGATGCTGTCGGACTTCATCGGCAAGCCCGTGTCGATGCAGGTCGAGACGGTGTACTCACAGGAACAGTACGACGTCGTGCTGATGTAGCTTTGACGTAGGACATCAGAATATGAAAACGATGCGGCGATGACGTGCGTGGTATGCCCGGACCCCGGCGCGAACAGCGCGCGTGCGCGAATTTGTCTGATGCTGGCGACGCTGATGGTCGGACTCGCCGCCGACATATGCACCGATATTGCAGGGCAAACCGTCATTGGCGCCGTTGTGTGGTTCGTGTTGCTTTGTTTGCTCATCAATGCGGATTCAGCCGAGCGGTTCAAACTGATGGCGTGCCTGGTCATCGCCACCGCAGGCGAGTTGTTCCTTTCGCTCGCCTGGGGTCTATACACGTACCGCCTGGAAAACATTCCGCTGTTCGTGCCCCCCGGGCATGTGTTGTTGCTTCTGCTCGGACTCGCACTGGCACGGCGGATGACAGAAGCAGCGGCATTGACGATCCTCGGACTTGCGGGCGCGTACTCTTTGAGCGCGGCGGTGGCCGGAACCGACACGCTTGGTGCGCTGCTGTTCGCGCTGCTCGCGACTGCATGTCTGGTGATGCCGAAGCAGCGCCGGCTGTATGCCAGCACTTTTGTGCTCGCGCTCGCACTCGAACTGTGGGGCACATGGCTTGGCAATTGGAGCTGGGAACGCGGGGTTCCTGCAACGCCGCTAGTGACGACTAATCCGCCGCTCGCCGCAGGCGCGTTCTACTGTGTGCTCGACGCACTGGTCCTCGTGTCGCATCGGATGGTGCGGTGGATATCCGACGGCCCGGATTCGGTAGCCAAGTGGAAAGACCGCTGGCTTGCGGACGTTGCGCAACATGTCGTCGATGCGACCAAGCGCCGCAAACGAGCGTGACAACTTCGCAGAAACTGTGGCTGGGTTTTGGAATATTGACCGCACTGTTGGTGCTGTTCAGCACCACCATCATCCTCCGACTACATTCGATCGAGGCAAACGTCGAGGCGCAGTCGAAAGTTGCTCGCCCGCGCAGTGAGGTGACTCGTGAGCTGGAACTCAGCGTGCTCGATTACGCCATCAACGTGCACGAGCACTCGCACGGCGCGAATCCGATCGCCCGTCAAACCGCCACCGCAGACGTCGCTAACGTGCAGCGGTTGCTAGCCGAATACCGCCAACTTGCAATCAACGATCGGCAGCGTCAATTAGCGCACGAGTTCGACGCGATCTGGCAACCGATGCTGGCGCTGGGCCAAGCGATCATGGACGCTGGTCGCACTGCAGATCCTGCCGCCATAGCGGACTTCCATCAATTTCGTCTGCGTGTCGGAGAATTTCTCGATCATTCGATGCATAAGGACGCCATCGATCGGCTTCGCGTTAGGACCGAAGCCACGTTTCAGGACGTTTATTTCATCGAAGCGCTTTCAGTAACTATGCTGGTCATCGGCGCCCTGATCGCGATAGCGGCGAGTGGTGCTGTAGGTCGCGGCATCGTGCGGACCGATGCGGAATTGCGGCGGCTGCAAACCGATCTCGAAGCGCGGGTAGAGGAGAGAACCACAAAACTGCTGGCGGCCAACGAGTCACTTGAGCGCAGCAACCGCGAGCTCGAACAATTTGCTTCGGTGGCATCGCACGATCTGCAGGAACCCTTGCGCAAGATCCAGGCATTCGGAGACCGGTTGCAGGCAAAGTTCGGAGATCAGCTTGGCCAGCAAGGGC
>DATLMT010000139.1:0-12395 GCA_035537135.1 Burkholderiaceae bacterium
GTGGCGGTGGACGCCGGTCCCGCGGGCAAAACCTGCTTGCTGGGCTGACGCACGATGTTGGCAGGCTTCACCTCGGCCGGTGGCGGGCGATCGGAATACACAACACGCCCATTGGTGTCCTTCCAAGCCCACTGAGCTTCGCTCGGCATGGAAACAAATCCGGCCAGCACGATGGCAACGGCGACCGTCGAGCGAACTACGTGTGAACAAGCAAACATACATTCTCCTGTGTGCCGCGCATTTTCCGATGGTTCGGTACGACGCAGCAAGGGCGTCGATTACCGAGAAAGCGTCTAAAGACCCCGCTAATGCGTTGCGTTAGCTCGTCCGGCTTAGCGTTCAGCAATGCCCGTATAATCGATCTTTGCGTCTGAGGAAAAGTATGCGGTTGGTACAAAAAGCGCTGACCTTCGATGACGTGCTGCTCGTCCCCGCCTACTCGGCGGTCCTTCCCCGCGACGTACAGCTTTCTACCCGCCTCTCCCGCAACATTTCTTTGAACATCCCACTCGTTTCGGCGCCAATGGATACGGTGACCGACGCGCGGCTGGCTATCGCGCTGGCGCAGGAGGGCGGTATCGGCATCGTTCACAAGAACATGACTCCTAAAGAGCAGGCTGCTCAGGTGATGAAGGTCAAGCGACATGAAGCTGGCGTGTTGCGCGACCCGATAACAGTTACCGAGGACATGACGGTGCGAGACGCGATCGAGCTTCAACGCACGCACAAGATCTCCGGTTTACCCGTCGTCAAGGGCAAGCGCGTCGTCGGCATCGTCACCAATCGCGATTTGCGGTTTGAAACACGACTCGACGCGCCGATCCGAGACATCATGACTCCGCGCAAGCGGCTGGTGACAGTGCGGGAAGGGACGACTCCTGATGAGGCGCGCGCTTTGCTGCACGAACACCGGCTTGAGCGGGTGCTGGTGACGAACGGTGACGACGAGCTTCGCGGTCTGATTACGGTCAAAGACATCACTAAGGCGACCGAGCATCCGAATGCAGCGAAGGATCATCTGGGCAAACTGAAAGTCGGCGGCGCAATCAGCACTGGGCCCGATTCCGACGAGCGGACGGAGCTCATGGTGCGTGCGGGCGTCGATGTGCTGATCGTCGATACCGCACACGGCCATCATCAAGGTGTGCTCGATCGGGTGCGATGGGTGAAGGAGAATTTTCCGAAGGTTGATGTGGTTGGCGGTAACGTGGCAACGGCCGAAGGCGCGCGTGCTTTGATCGATGCCGGTGCCGACGGTGTCAAGGTCGGCATCGGACCCGGCTCAATTTGCACGACTCGCATCGTCGCCGGTGTCGGCGTGCCGCAGATCACCGCAGTGTCAGACGTGGCGAAGGCACTCGATGGTTCGGGCGTGCCCGTGGTCGCCGACGGTGGCATCCGCTATTCGGGCGATGTTGCAAAGGCGCTTGCTGCGGGCGCCTACGCGGTGATGATGGGCGGCATTTTTGCAGGTACCGAAGAAGCCCCAGGCGAAGTGATTCTGTTTCAGGGGCGCTCGTACAAAAGCTACCGTGGCATGGGAAGCATCGGCGCGATGACCGAAGGGTCGGCTGAACGATACTTGCAGGACAACGACGCCAACGTCGATAAGTACGTGCCGGAAGGGATTGAAGGCATGGTGCCGTACAAAGGCAGCGTGCTCGGCATCATGTTCCAGATGACCGGCGGCTTGCGCTCAAGCATGGGCTATTGCGGTTGTCGCTCGATTGACGAGATGCGAACGCGGGCGCAATTTGTGGAGATTACTGCCGCTGGAATGCGCGAATCGCACGTGCACGACGTACGAATTACAAAGGAAGCGCCCAACTACCGTCTCGAGACGTAGCGGTGAGTTCCGAGTTTTCCAAGCGCGACCGGATCCTGATTCTTGATTTCGGCTCGCAGGTCACGCAGTTGATCGCGCGCCGCGTGCGCGAAGCCGGCGTCTACTGCGAGCTTCATCCCTACGACGTCGACGATGCATTCGTGCGGAATTTCGCGCCGAACGGCGTGATCCTGTCGGGCAGCCACGCGTCGACGTACGAAGCGCACGAGCTGCGAGCACCTCAATCGGTGTTCGAGCTTGACGTACCCGTACTTGGCATCTGCTACGGCATGTTCACGATGGCGGTACAGCTGGGTGGGCAGGTGGAAGCAAGCACGCAGCGGGAGTTTGGCTATGCCGAGGTGAGGGCGCGCGGGCACACCCGGTTGCTCTCCAATCTCGAGGACGAGCGCACAGCCGAAGGTCACGGGCTATTGAAGGTGTGGATGAGCCACGGCGACAAGGTCACGTCGTTGCCGCACGGTTTTGTGCTGATGGCGTCGACACCGAACTGCCCGATCGCGGGCATGGCTGACGAAGCGCGCAGCTTCTACGGCGTGCAATTTCATCCCGAAGTCACGCACACACTGCAGGGCCAGGCCATTCTGACCCGCTTCGTGCGCGACATTTGCGGCTGCAAGCCAGATTGGGTGATGGGCGACTACGCCGCCGAAGCGATCGAGCGCATCCGCGCGCAGGTCGGCGAAGACGAAGTTGTCCTGGGACTTAGTGGCGGCGTCGATTCTTCGGTGGCCGCCGCGTTGATTCACCGTGCGATCGGTGAGCAGCTGACCTGCGTCTTCGTCGACACGGGACTTTTGCGACTTGATGAGGGGGAGCAGGTTGTTCAGACGTTCCAGACGCACATCGGTCTGAATTTGATTCACGTCGACGCCAGCGATCGTTTTCTAACGGCGCTCTCAGGGGAAACCGATCCGGAAGCCAAGCGCAAGATCATCGGCCGCGAATTCGTCCATGTGTTTCAGGAACAAGCCGCGAAGTTGCCAGCGGCTAAGTGGCTGGCGCAGGGAACGATTTATCCCGACGTGATCGAATCGGCGGGAGCAAAAACAAAGAAAGCGATGACGATCAAGAGTCATCACAACGTCGGCGGATTGCCGGAGTCGCTGCACCTGCAACTGCTCGAGCCGCTGCGAGAACTGTTCAAGGACGAAGTGCGCAACCTCGGCATCGCACTCGGCCTGCCGCGCGAGATGGTATTTCGGCACCCGTTCCCAGGCCCTGGACTTGGCGTGCGCGTTCTTGGCGAAGTCAAACGTGAATATGCAGATCTGCTCCGGCGCGCTGATGCCATTTTCATCGATGAGCTACGGGCGAGCGGCTGGTACGACCGCACCAGCCAGGCGTTCGCAGTGTTCTTGCCGGTAAGGAGCGTCGGCGTGATGGGCGATGGCCGCACTTACGAGTGGGTCGTTGCACTGCGTGCAGTGCAAACGTCGGATTTCATGACGGCGCAATGGGCTGAGTTGCCGCACGAGTTGCTCGGTCGTGTATCGAACCGCATCATCAACGAAGTGCGAGGGATCAATCGGGTTGTCTACGACATCAGCGGCAAGCCGCCGGCGACGATCGAGTGGGAGTAATTAGTAGACTGCGGAAATGAATGAAACCCGCACTGCGATTACCGCCGCAGACTGGCTTGATCGCATGTCGCAACTTGCGCTGCGACACGGTGTGCATTTATCCACTCTGCAGCAGAAAGACGGTCGCGACCTGAGTCTGTTGTTTGCCGGCGCCGCGTTGGCATTCCCGCGTAATGGATCCTTAAGCGAGAAAGACGCAAACGAACTATTGAAAAGATTTCTGGCGAGTGCGGGCGTGATGATTTCCACGGACCATGTCGAGCTGAGGCGCTGGATGGTCGACACCGGGTTCTTGCAGCGCTCCGATTACGGGACCGACTATCGCCGGGGGAAGCTGCCCGAATGGCTCGCCGATGCCGCTGCGACTCTCGATTTCGACCGCATTGCGAGCGAGGTTGCACACGCGCGAACCGCGAACGAGGTGCAGCGGGAGACGCGCCGCCAGGCGTGGCTCGCCAGTCAGATTGAAGTCACCGAAGGCGGCGACGTCGCAGCCGACGAAGCGAGCACCGATGAGACGTACATGCGGCTCGCACTTGACCAGGCGCACAACGCGTGGGCGTTGTCCGAGGTGCCGGTCGGTGCCGTGATTGTCAAAGACAGGCAAGTGCTGGCAACGGGTTTCAATCAGCCGATCGGCAACGCGGATCCGACCGCGCACGCAGAAATCCGGGCGCTGCGCGCCGCCGCGGAGCTGCTCGGCAATTATCGCCTTGGCGAGTGCGAGCTGTACGTGACGCTCGAGCCGTGTGCGATGTGCGCGGGCGCGATGCAGCACGCGCGCATTAAGCGCTTGATCTTTGGCGCGACCGATCCGAAGGCCGGCGCGTGTGGAAGCGTGATCGATCTTTTCGCAGAGCCTCAACTGAATCATCACACAACTGTCCGCGCGGGCGTGCTCGCCGATGAAAGCCGCCGATTGCTGTCGAGCTTCTTCCTCGAGCGGCGCGAGTTGAAGCGCCAGGGCACTTTGCCGCCCGACGCCGACGAGAGTGAGTAGCAAGACCGTCGGCATCGTTGCACCCTCCGGATTTGTTCCGGACCCGGCGACCATCGACCGCGCTGCCGCGTTCTTCACCGCGCGTGGATGGAGGGTCGAAGCGGGCGACAGCGTCTTCACACGCGAGCAGCGCTTCGCCGGCGACGACGATCTGCGGTTGGCCGACCTGCAGCGCTTCGCCAGCGACGTTGGGATCGCGCTCGTCGTGTCTGCGCGCGGCGGATACGGACTTTCGCGCCTGCTAGATCGCATCGACTTCGCCGCAATCAAGGCGCGTGCGCCAGTGATGGTTGGTTATAGCGACTTCACAGCGTTCAATCTGGCCTACCTTGCGCGAGGTGGAGTGAGCTTCGCGGGGCCGTGCGCGATCGAGTTCGGTGCGCCGGAGCCCAGCGCGTTCACGATTGAACATTTTTTCGGAGTGCTGGGTTCCAAGCGCTACACGATCGAGCTCGGCCTGCAGGGACCGCGCGCAAATACCTCGGGGAAGCTGTGGGGCGGCAATCTTGCGATGCTAATGGCGCTGGTCGGCACACCGTACTTTCCTCGCATACGCGGCGGCATTCTGTTTATTGAAGACGTCAACGAGCCGGCATACAAACTCGAGCGGATGTTCTATCAGTTGGCGCACGCAGGCGTATTGCAGCGGCAGGCGGCGATCGTGCTTGGCGATTTTTCGCCGATCACGCCAATGCCCAATGACAATGGCTTCAATCTTGACGCGGTGATTGCGCGCTTGCGTGAGATCAGCGGTGTTCCGGTCTATACAGGCTTGCCGTTCGGCCATTCACTGCGCAAGCTCACGCTGCCGGTCGGGGGGCATGCGCGGTTGGCCGTAAACCGCAGCGGCAGCGCGACGCTCGAGCTGAGCCGCTATCCGAATCTGCTTTGATCGCGGGCATAGCCCGCCTATGATCGCGCCCTGACAATGAAGCGCACACACACGCCATGTCCGGTCCGCTAACCCGATTCGGCTTTGCCGAAGAGACGCCAGAGCAGCGGCAGGAAAAGATTCTCGCCGGCGTGATGGCGTCGGTGTACCGCCAGGTGCCCCAGTCGGTACTGGTCAGCATCGTCGGCGCTTTTGCGTTAATCATGGTGTTATGGAATTCGATCGAGCAGGATCTGCTTCTCGGCTGGTCACTGCTGATCTTGTTCGAGTCGTTATTGCGATTGCGCCTTTCGTACAAGTTCCGGCGCGCTGAGCACATCGCCGAGTCGGTCGACTGGTGGGCGACGCGCTGGGTCGTTCAGGCGGTGGCGGCCGGACTGCTGTGGGGCGTCGCAGGGTTCATGTTCTTCTCCAACAATCAGCCGCTGCATCAAGTGGTGCTGGTCGCTGTCGTTCTCAGCGTTGCGTTCGGGTCGTTGACCTTGTACGCGAGTCATCGGCCCGCGTTTCACGTGTTCATGCTGCTCGCGGTGCTGCCTCTGATCGCGCGCATGGTCGTCGTGGGCGATCCGACGTATTACACCGCTGCGGTGGTGATGACGGCGGTGTTCCTTTTCACGGTCCTGTACGGCCGCGACTTTGGCAACGCCGTGTTCGAGTCGGTTAAGAATACGTACGAGAACGAGGTGCTGGTCGAGCAGTTGGTCGCCGAAAAACGCATGGCCGAGGACGCGCGGCGTGAGGCAGAGAACGCGACGCGCTCGAAGACCCAGTTTTTTGCGGCGGCAAGCCACGATTTGCGGCAGCCGCTGCAGGCGATAGGCATTTATGTATCGCTGTTGAAGAAGCGCGCGCACGGTCCGCTCGAGCCGCTCGTTAACAATCTGTCGACCGCGGTCGAAACGCTGTCGAAGCTAGTCGAAGAGCTGCTTGAAATTTCGCGACTCGATTCGGGGTCGATTCAACCACGTGTCGAGCAAGTCATCATCGACGACATGTTTTCGCTGCTGGAGCAGGAGTTCACGCCGCTCGCCGCTTCGAAAAGCTTATCGCTTCGCATCCGGCGCGGCGGAATGCCGATCGACAGCGACGTGTTGCTGCTGCAGCGAGTGATTCGCAACTTGTTGGCCAACGCCATTCGATATACGCAAAAGGGCGGTGTGCTTTTGGCGGCGCGTCCGCGCAACGGACTCATCAGTATTGAAATCTGGGACACAGGCCCCGGTATCAAGCAGGGCGAGCTCGATCGCATCTTCGAAGAGTTTTATCGTGGCGAGAGCTCGAAGGCCGAGAATAGCGGCTCAGGCTTCGGCCTCGGACTGTCGATCGTCAAGCGGATCTGCGGGCTATTGGGACATCCGCTGATTGTCACAACACGCCCCGGCACGGGCACCGTCTTTCGAGTGGAAGTACCGCGCTCGAGCCTGCCGCTGCGCATAAAGCGAGCCGCACCCGAGTCTCTCGATGTGACGATCCGCCCCCTGAACGGCTTCACGTTTGTGGTTATTGAAGATAACGCGGAGATCCTGAACAGCCTGACGCGGCTGATCAAGTCCTGGGGCGCGGAGGTGGTGCCGTCTACCGGCTACAACGCGCAGCTGATCAAACGCATCAGTGTGCAGCAGCGCATCGACGCCATCCTGGCCGATCACAACCTTGGCCCGCATTCGATCAGCGGCGTCGAAGCTGTGTTTAGAGTGCGTGAGTTGGTAGGGTTTCCGATTCCGGTGGTGATGCTGACAGCGATACAGGGTGTCGACGTGCTGTCCGAATTCCGGCGCGTGATGCACGAGCGCCTGGAGCAGAGCCCGACAATGTCATCAGCCATCGCACGCAGCCGCGTCGAAGAGCCAACGGTACTGCAGAAGCCCACCACTGCCGCCGTACTCAACAATACTTTGGCGGAGATTCTGGGGTTGACGACACTGCCGATGGTGAGGCCGACCGCAGATGAAACGGCGTCGGCTAGTGGTTCAACGTAGAAAGTGAATGTTGGAGGTCGACGTCAGCCGATGTCGTAACCGTGCCGACGCGCAGCAAGCAAAGCTTCGGTGCGATTCGATGCGCCGAAAGCGCGATAGATCGCAGTGACGTGGGTCTTGACAGTGCCTTCCGACAAACCCAGCTCGCGGCAGATGATTTTGATCGGCGCGCCGCGCGCGAGAAGCTTCAGCACTTGTTCCTGGCGCTCGGTCAGCTCGACGCGGCCGCTGTCGCCGTCGCGCGAGCGCTCGGAGTTTCCGAAGATGCCGGCGCGATTGACTTCTTCCAGCAGGTCGGCCGGGATGTAAACACCCCCCGACAGCACGAATTTGACGGCCGATAGCAGCGTCTCCGATGCCATCGATTTCGGCACGAAGCCGGCAGCACCAAGCTGCAGCACGCGCATCACACTGCGTTGATCCTGATTGCCCGACAGCACCAGGATTTTCATTTCCGGCGCCTTGGCGACCATCGCTTCGAGCAGAGCCGTACCCGAGACCCCTGGCATGCCGAGATCGAGCACCACGAGATCGAGCTCGGGCTGCTCTTCCTGGATCTTCAGTGCCCCTTCAGCCGTACGGGTCGTGATGACTTCAGCGCTTGGATCGAGATCCAAAAACAACACGCTGAGCGCATCGGTGATCAGCGAGTGGTCGTCGACTACGAGTATTTTCATGGCGTTTGATTCGAGCGCTGCTGAGCGCCGTGCGAGGTGCCCAGTTGTGCGCGCGGAGGGCGGCATTGTAGACCGCGCAATATGACGAGCCATGCGCGGAATTGCGTGCGCCGATGGCGTCAATCGTACAGTTTGATCCGCTAGTGCAGTCGACTACGCCGGCTGCGGTTTGACGGCTGCGGCGCACGCTTTTGCTCGGACTCGCGCCTCGTCAGTGGTTGCTGCACGAGCTAAAGCGACACCCATGCGGCGTTTGGCGAACGACTCGGGCTTGCCAAAAAGCCGGAGGTCAGTGCCTTCACCACGAAGCGCCTCAGCGACGCCCTCAAAGCGCAACGCTTGGGCCTCCTGGCCACCGTAAATAACCGCGCTCGCGCCATGGTTGCGCAACGAAGTATCAACCGGCAGCCCGAGCAACGCGCGGGCATGCAAATCGAACTCGTTCTGCCATTGCGTTGCCATCGTCACCAGGCCGGTATCGTGCGGCCGCGGACTGACTTCGGAAAACCATACGGCGTCAACATTGACGAACATCTCTACGCCGAAGATGCCAGTGCCACCGAGATTGTCGGTCACCGCTTTCGCATAGTCGCGCGCTTTGGCCAGCGCCGCTTGCGACATGGCCTGCGGTTGCCAGCTTTCAACATAATCGCCCGCCATCTGCAGGTGGCCGATCGGCTCGCAAAAATGCGTTTCAATCGTGCCGCCAAGACCGAGCGCGCGCACCGTAAGCAGCGTGATTTCGTAATCGAAATCGATCAAGCCTTCGACGATCACGCGGCCGAGCGCCACGCGGCCGCTCGAGTTGGCGTAATGCCACGCGGCATCGATTTGCTCAGCGGTGTCAACGCGGCTTTGCCCCTTGCCTGACGACGACATCACCGGCTTGACGATGCACGGTAATCCTATGACTTGCGCGGCAGCGCGCATCTCGGGCAGCGAATCGGCGAAACGATACGGTGACGTTGGCAATTTCAGCGTCTCGGCTGCGAGTCTGCGGATGCCTTCGCGATTCATCGTCAACTGGGCTGCGCGCGCGGTAGGTACCACACGCGCCAGGCCTTCTTTCTCGATAACCGCCAGTGCATCAGTGGCAATCGCTTCGATCTCGGGCACAACGATCGCCGGGCGCTCGGACTCGATGACAGCTCGCAGCGCCGCCGGATCGGCCATGTTGACCACATGCGCGCGATGCGCAACCTGATGGCCGGGCGCATTCGCGTAGCGATCGACCGCAATCACTTCAACCCCGAAACGCTGCAGGGCGATGATGACTTCCTTACCGAGCTCTCCAGCGCCTAGCAGCATGACCTTCAGCGCGGCTCGCGACAGCGGCGTTCCGAGCGTGGGTGAGAAAGACATTTGCTCGTCCATATTCCGACTATCGCATAGCCTCACGTTCGCTTATAACGCCTGCCGATGCTCGATGTCGTGAACCTATGTTGCGAGCGCGGCGAACGTACGTTGTTCACCGGGCTCGAATTTGCCGTTGCCGCGCGATCGCTGCTGCGCGTTGCTGGCCCGAATGGAACAGGCAAGACCAGCCTGCTGCGGATGCTGTGCGGTTTACTCGAGCCCGTCGCCGGCGAGGTCCGCTGGCACGGCCGCGACATTCGCCGACAGCGGGAGGAATACTGGAAAGATCTGGTTTACGTCGGGCACCTGAACGGCGTCAAGGAAGATCTGACGGTGTATGAAAATCTGAAGGTTGCGCAAGCTGTTGCCGGACGCGGAGCTGAACATGAAGCGCTGCGGTGCGCTCTAGACGCTGTCGGTCTTGCGCGCTTCGAGCACACCATTGCGCGCAGACTTTCGCAGGGCCAGCGCCGTCGGGTTGCACTGGCACGTCTGTTTGTCACTACAACCGCGCCACTATGGATTCTCGACGAGCCGTTTATCGCGCTTGATCAGCGCGGCGTTGCTGCACTTTCGGCGCGGATTGCAAGCCATATTGGCAGCGGCAACATGGTAGTTCTGGTCACCCATCAAGACGTTGCGATCGACGTGCCGCATCAGCAGCATATCGAGCTTGCCGGCCATGCTGCAGCTGTCGTCTGAAGCCGCATGCTGAGCGTCTTTTTGCAGGTAATTCGCCGCGATCTGCTGTTAGCAATGCGGCAAAAATCCGATGTGCTCAACACGCTGTTTTTCTTCGTGGTGGTGGTGACGATGGTCCCGCTCGGTATTGGGCCGGAGCCGGCGCTGCTGCGTGATATCGCGGCTGGCGTTGTGTGGGTGGCCGCGCTACTCGCCGCCATTTTGTCGCTACCGCGGCTGTTTGCTAACGACTACGCCGACGGTACGCTCGAGCAGATGCTGCTGTCCGCTGAGCCTTTGTCGCTGATCGTCCTCGGCAAGGCCGCCGCGCACTGGCTGACCACCGGATTGCCTTTGACCCTGATGGCGGTGGCATTCGGCGTCTTGTTCGATCTCGACATGGACGCCGCCATCGTGCTCGTCGTATCGCTCGCGCTAGGCACGCCGGTGCTGTCACTAATCGGCTCGATCGGCGCTGCGCTGACACTCGGATTGCGTGGAGGTGGGGTGCTAACATCGTTGCTCGTGCTGCCGCTCTACATTCCGGTCCTGATCTTCGGCGCCGGCGCGGTCGGCGCGGCGGCTTCCGGCCTCGATGTCACCGCGTATTTTCTGCTATTGGGTGCATTCGCTCTGTTTGCCGTAGTGCTGACGCCATGGATAGTGGCGCTCGCGCTTCGCATCTCGGTTGAATGACCATGAGTAGCGTCAGCATGGCTTCCAATTCACGACCCGGCTTGTTCTGGTTTTCGTCACCGCAAACGTTCTTTCCGCTGGCAGGAAAGATGACGCCGTGGTTCTTTGCGCTCGCAGCAATGCTCGCGGTGTTCGGCCTGTATGTTGGATTTTTCGTGGCACCGACCGACGCGACGCAGGGCGAGTCGTATCGCATCATTTTTATTCACGTGCCAGCCGCGTGGATGTCGATGTTCCTTTATTTGGTGATGGCGATCTGGGCCGGTGTTGGATTGGTGATGAACACACGCATGTCGTCGATGATGGCGAGCGCGATCGCCCCTACGGGCGCACTGATGACGGCGCTCGCCCTGATTACGGGATCGTTGTGGGGGAAGCCGACATGGGGCACGTACTGGGTATGGGACGCGCGTCTGACGTCGGAGCTGGTGCTGCTGTTTCTGTATCTCGGGTTCCTCGCGCTTCAGGCAGCAATCGACGATCCGCGGCGCGCCGATAAGGCAGGAGCCGTGCTCGCTTTGGTCGGCGTCGTCAATATTCCGATCATCTACTTCTCGGTTCAGTGGTGGAACACGCTGCACCAGGGCTCATCGGTCAGCCTGACACGGTCGCCGTCGATGGCCGCGACCATGCTGCTCGGCATGCTGCTAATGGCGCTAGCGTTCTGGATGTACAGCATTGGTGCCGCGCTGCATCGCGTCCGCAGTATCGTGCTCGAGCGCGAGAAGCGCGCCGAATGGACGAAGGAACTAATTGCACAGGAGAGGCTCAAGTGAACTGGGCCAGCGCGGCCGATTTTTGGGCGATGGGCGGTTACGGCCTTTATGTCTGGGGCTCCTACGGCGCCGTTGTGGTGGTGATCGCGATCGAGCTTTGGCTGTTGAAAGCGCGCCGCGTAAGCGCGGTAGCGGAAGTGAAGCAGGAAACGTCACGAAGTTTGAATGCTCGATGAAACCTCGGCATAAACGACTAACACTGATTGTTGCTGGACTGGCCTTACTGGGCCTAGCGGCGGCCCTCGTGCTGTCTGCGTTTCAGGAAAACCTCGTGTTCTTCTACAGCCCGTCGCAAATCGCAAACCAGGAAGTTCCAAAGGGCAAGGCGTTCAGAGTGGGTGGTCTGGTGGAGCAGGGCAGCTTGAAGCGGCAATCCGACGGGCTGACAGTGTCCTTTAACGTCACGGACACCGCAAAGATCATTCCGGTCGTCTACACCGGCATCCTCCCAGACTTGTTCAAAGAAGGTAAAGGCGTCGTCGCGCAAGGCAAGCTTGGCGACGATGGCGTGTTTCGCGCGCACGAAGTGCTGGCCAAACACGATGAGAATTACACCCCTCCCGAAGCTGCGTACGCCGTCGAGCAGGCGCAAAAAGCCCGCAAGACGCTTCAGTAAGCCGTCGTGATTCCCGAAATTGGAAACTTTGCGCTGATCTTGGCGCTGCTGCTCGCGACCGCGCAGGCGGTGTTGCCAATCGCCGGCGCGGCGCGCGGCGATCGCGCGTTAATGGCGGTAGCGCGTCCTGCGGCGCGCGGACAGGTGCTATTTATCACGCTCGCATTCGGCTGCCTGCTGTATTCCTTTGTCGTCAACGATTTCTCTGTGGTTAACGTCGCGAGCAATTCAAATTCGCAGTTGCCGCTGCACTATCGAATCGCAGCAAGCTGGGGATCGCACGAAGGCTC